>NZ_JBGFCD010000016.1:0-118431 GCF_041205405.1 Falsihalocynthiibacter sp. S25ZX9 | reverse complement strand
CGTTGTCTGGCAGGCGATGCTGGCATCGCTGAGAGGAAAGGCCAGCGGTCACATGCACCGCGTCAACAGGCCGGACACATGACCGCAACCTGCAACGATCAAAATCAGCTCAAATAAATCCCTGCAAAACAGGGGCCGTCAACACATGCATCTAGCAAGTCTGGATCATCAGGGGCCGTGTCATCACGTGATACAAGTTCCGAAGCGAGATAGATAATAGCTGGCACAAATCTCTTGTAGCTCGCTGAGGCACTTGGCAGGCGTTGGCTATTTTCGCTACGGCCATCAAATGCGAAGCGGAGCAATATTGTGAGCCACTTGCGCTTTTCCTGTGCCGAGAGGCTATCAAGGACTTCGATCAGATATTGGGACGTGGCCGAGGAATAGTTGGATCTTTCCCTTTGGATTCTTGCGAGAAGGCAAATGCAGTCAAGCAGTGTCGCTTCCTCAAAACAGTATTGAAGCGCCTTTAATTGAAACATGTTCCAGCTAGGTGCAGCGTCTGTGTCGTTGGTATCAGGGCAATTCGCGGTGAGAGCAGCGGCCAAAACGCTCGCCCTGTGGGCCGTATCTCCGATCTCGAATAGAGCTGAGCACGCCTCACTTTTGGTGCGATATCCAACATCCGGATTGATGATGTAGCTGGCTAGTTTGGCTGCTAGGGGTTTCATGCCGCCAAAACGTGCGACCTCAATCAAAAAATCAGTCAGTTCAGGAGAGCTCGACTTGTCGAGAAGTCCTCCAACAACTGCCGAAAGACCGGTATGTGTAAACCGCTTGATATCATCGTGGTGGAACCACTCTCCTCTAAATCTGAGGGCGTCATAGAGTTTAGCTTGGTTACGAAGCAGCAATTCCTTGTCGCCCAAAGAGAGTGCTTTTGGATCTCCCGTTTCAATGAGCAAGGCCGGACGGATTTTGGCAACGATCTCTTTATCCCTAACGTTGAAGGCCGATAGCCGAGTCTTACCCATTTCAGCAACTTCCGACACAATCTTCGGTCCACTGGGGGACTAATTGGGGGATATGAATCTCTAACTTGAGATAATCTTTTAAAATCAGAAATTTAGAGATTCGTGAAAGCGGAGAAACAGGGATTCGAAGCCTGGGAACCCGTTAAGGTTCAAGGGTTTCGAGACCGTTTCTTATGGAATGCTCGGTAACTAAAAATCAATAAAATGGGGAGTTTAATCGGTCTGCGAAAGGCGCAATCGGCATGGTTGGAGGGGAGAGGTGTCATAGTAAGTTGTCATAGTTGAGGGCTGCATTACGCTGGAATATGCCTCGTCCAATAAAAGGAGTGTCTCAGAGAGTTGGAGGTCCGAAACGCCCCTTTAGAGAAGCCGACATTCGTAAGCTATTTTCATTCCGCATCACCGTATTCTGGTGCGCTAACGGTAGTTAGTCGATTGTGAAAGCAAGGGCCTCAATCCGATAAATGATGATAGCGCGTAAGCCTCTATGGGAGGCCCAGCGCTTGTTTCTTATCCGTCGCCCATTTCATGATAACCACATCAAAAGTAAGCGCCATAAGCGATACACAGATACCAAGGACAAAGTTCTTTCCAAGGTCCGTTCCCGCCAGAGTGCGTTGCAATTCTTGTCCCAAATCTTGGGTGCCAATGAAGGCCGCGATGATGACCATAAAGAAGGCGAACATGATCGCTTGGTTAAACCCAACAGCCATAGTTGGCAGAGCCAAAGGCAATTGGACATTTACCAACTTCTGCATGCGGGTTGCACCGGCCATGTCGGCAGCCTCAGTCATTTCGTGCGGCACGGTGCGCAGCCCTTCGATCGTATAGCGGGTCAGCGGAACCATTGCGAAGATCAAGATCGAGCCTACAACTGCAGTGGCTGTAATCCCAAATAACATGATCGCGGGGATCAGGTAGATGAAGCTCGGGAATGTTTGCGCCGTATCGCAGGCGATCAGTATACGGCGCGACCATTTTTCTGACTTCGATGCCCAAATCCCAAGCGGGATGCCGATAAACATCGCTATCGAAACGGCGGCCAACACCGAATATAAAGTGATTATGGACCGATCCCACCAGCCTGAAAGGGCAATCAGACTAAAGAAAATTGCGGCGATGATGCCCTGACGGCGCCCGCCCAACCAGATTGCGAACGCCACGACAATCATGATCATCGCAGGTGTCGGGATCGACAACATGAAGTCGCGAAATGGGTTCAAAACCCACACATTCAAGACATAACGAATGCCGTAGGTGACGTTTTGTACACCATCGAAAGCAAGGAATCCTTTGATGAGGCTGTCCAATTCTTTACCTTGGCTAAAGTCTTGTCCTCGCTCGAAGGTTCCAGCAATGGGCACAGCCTTTGAGAGTAGGGTAAAGCCAACAAAGATGCACAATGCCGATACAAGCGTCTTATGACGGCTGAGCCATGACGCTCCCTTTTCGAAATGCACGGGCTGTTTGATGGCCCATGCTTTGGACATACGATCTAGGGTCACGGCAAGCAGTACGATTGTGATACCAATCTCAAACGACCGTCCCAGCTTAAAACTACCCATCATCGCCAGTAGTTTTGCACCAAGGCCGGGCATTCCGATGAAGGCCGTCAAAACGACCATCGCCAGACACAGCATTATGACTTGATTGACGCCAACCAAAATATCGCCTCGAGCAGACGGGATATAAACGTGCCGCAGCATTTGAAATCTGGAGCAGCCCGCCATTTTTCCTGCTTCGACAACTTCAAGAGATACCTTTTGCAGGCCCAGCGTCGTCATCAGGATCATTGGCGGAATGGCATAAACGATAGTCGCCACGGCCCCCGCTGTTGGCCCGACCTTAAAGAAGATGACGGCAGGCAACAGGTAGGTGAAAAACGGTAGCGTTTGGAGGACGGATAAGACCGGTTTTATGGCCTTATTGACCCATTCATACTTCCAAGCGGCAATACCGAATGACAGGCCGATGGAAAAAGCCAACGGTGCAGCGACGACCAGAACCGACATGGTCTCCATCGCAATTTTCCATTGGCCAATCAACGCAGTCCAAACGAATGTGCCACCGGCCAATAAAGCTAAACGCCACCCCCCAAGGTAATAGCCGATCACTGCGGCAACACCCGCAACCGCGCTCCAAGGCATGGGGCCTAAGTTGGGCCAGCGGCGTTTGCCATAGAAAATATTACCCGTGGTATCGAGGACATTCTCTAAGCCCCCCGTTAGGAAGCGTGTAAGCTTGAGCAGCCCAAGATCGTCTTTAACAAAGTTGAAAACCACGTCGAGCCATGCCGCAAATGGCGGGATCATTGTTTCGGGAACGCGGTACAGCCATGCAGGCAAAAGAGCTGCATATTGCAAGGCCGTCAGTATCAATGCAACGGCAAGAAACAGTATTGCGGCACGGTTGCAAGTCATTGATTTAGAAGTCACCTTCATTAAGGCATCCATCACTGATCCCCCAATAAAACGTCCAGTGCTTCAGCGCGGGACAGTGCACCAATCGGTTTTCCGGCGCGGGTGACAGGAATAAAATCGCGGGTGTCATCGACCAACATACGGGCCATTTTGCGAACTGTTTGGGACGCATCCACAGGATCACCGATGCCAGTTTGACCGACTTCGGCCAACCCACCAGCGCGAACCACGCGCGCCTTGTCGACGTCTTCGGTAAATTTTCGCACATACTCAGTGGCAGGCTTTAGAACGATTTTATCGGGTGTGTCACATTGCTCAATCGCGCCATCCTTCATGATGGCGATACGGTCGGCAAGGCGCAGGGCCTCGTCAAAATCATGGGTGATAAACACGATGGTTTTGTTGAGTAATTGTTGCAGGCGTAGGAATTCGTCCTGCATCTCTTTGCGGATCAGGGGATCAAGCGCAGAGAAGGGCTCGTCCAAAAACCAGATATCGGGCTCAATCGCCAAGGACCGAGCGATGCCAACGCGCTGCTGCTGTCCGCCAGATAACTCGCGCGGGAAGAAATCCTCGCGGCCCTCTAAGCCTACGAGTTTGATCACCTCTAACGCGCGTTCGCGTCGGGTGTGTTTGTCTTGGCCACGCATTTCAAGCGGGAAGGCAACATTGTCGAGTACAGAACGGTGCGGCAGCAAGCCAAAAGATTGAAACACCATTCCCATCTTTGATCGGCGCAGATCAATGAGGTCTTTCTCGGCCAGAGACATGATGTCCTGCCCTTCAATCTCGATCGTGCCGCTTGTAATCTCATGCAGGCGAGAAAAACAGCGAACCAGCGTGGATTTTCCAGACCCTGAAAGGCCCATGATCACCAGCATTTCGCCCTTGTTAACATCAAGCGACACATCTTTGACGCCCGCGATGTAACCGTCTTCACGCATGTCATCGAAGGTCATATCGGGAGGCAGTTTGGCAAGGTATCCTTCGGGATCGGTCCCAAAAACTTTCCAAATATTTTTGCACGATATGACGGGGCGTTCAGACGACATGATATTCCTCAGATATAGAAAGACCCCGCCCAGTACTTGACCGGACGAGGGGAGATTTACGCAAGCGAAGGGGGTTATTTAACCCAAGAAGCCCAGACATCGGGGTTTGCTTCCAGCCATACTTCGGCTGCTTCTTCTGGCTCCAGCTCATCGATGTCGACGAGTTTTGCCATTTCGGCAATTTGTGGGTTGGTGAAAGAGACAGCCTCCAGTGTCGCATAAGCCGCTGGCCACTTGTCTTCCATCCCGTCCCATGCCGCTTTCTTTAGGTAACCCGTGGCTGGGTTGCCGCAATCGAAGAGCGCGTCAGGGTTTGGACCCACGGATGGGTCCGTGTCACAGCCTTCTTCCCAAGCCGGAAACTCAACAAATTCACCAGGCCAAACGGCCTCAGCAAAGTTTGGTGTCCAGTTAAAAACAACGATTGGTTTTTTGTCGGCTTCAGCAGCACCGATTTCGGCCCACAATGCCGCGGCGGAACCTGCGTTCACGACAACAAAGTTCATATCCAGTGATGCAACGCGTTCTTGACCATGCTTGAGCCAGTCAACGGGCCCATCAAGATAACGCCCTTTGTCACCAGTTTCTGGTGTGGCGAACAAGGCTGCACATTCGTTCAGTGCTTCCCATGAAGGCAGACCTGGGCATGCGTCTTTGGTCCACATTGGGTACCACCAGTCTTCGCGTGTCACAGCATTATGGTCGCCTACGTCAACGATGCCGCCTTTTTCCATGGCTGCACGGAAGGAAGCGCCAAACGCCCCTTCCCAGACTTCGAGTTCCATTGTGACATCCCCAAGACGCACAGATTCATAAACCGCTTGGCTGTCTGTTGTGACGTACTCAACATGGGCGCCCTGAGTTTCGAGAATTTGACCAACAACGTTGGACATTACGATTTGGCTGGACCAGTTGTGAATTGGAATGACGATTGGATCGCTGCTGTCGGCGTGGGAGTCAGCAAATGCTGACAGGGGCGCAAGTGCTAAAACACCTGCGGTTAACGCTGTAGTCATCGTTTTCATTGTCATTTACTCTCTACTCTGTTTCAGAGCGTTTTCAGGTTCCCAATGAGGGGCCCAAATTGGTTTGTTTCGGCTTAGCGCTTGGATATAAACGCACGCAGTTTCGCCGCCTTTTCGTTAGAAAAGGCGATGTAAAGCGCAGCAAAAAGATGCCAAAAGCATCTTTTCATGTGCCGTCAGTCGATGTCAGTCGTTAATGTGCTTCCACAGTCACTTTGGGACGCGTAAACACCAGCTTGCATTTTACGATTTTGAGGCGGATTGGCGCTCAATAAAACTCGGTAACTTATCAAAAAAGCTGACAAATTTATGCAACCGACTGAACACACTACATGTATCATTAGAGCCGTGGCGTAAAGCCTTAGTATGCTAAGCCGCTGCGAAGGGCTGCTTTCTATCCTACTTGACCGCTTTGGTTCCTTGGCCAATGCTGGTCGCGGCGCTATTGCGACGAAGGACAGATTTGTCACCAAACTGTAAATGTTCGGCGCGTAACGGGGTCTTTCCAGTCGGCGGTGTTTGCGAAGTAAGTACAGCAGTCTTCGGCGTACCTCTCCGAGTCCTGATCATGATCCCGTGCCGTGGGGCCTGCGAGTGGCTATCAACCAGGACAGCGTGCATTTGGCTCGGCGACAGCCTGAAGTCGGTGATATTTTCTCGGAGATTAATTGAGGAGAAGTTAACTTTCCTAACTTATTGATTTTATTGCAAGATAGGAGCAGTGCGCGCGAATAGACATTCCAATTGGAGAATGTCGAATAAGGACTTTTACATGCGTCACTTTCTATTCGCGGCTTTGGCCTCACTCATTCTTTTTCCCACGGCGCAAGCCGCGAATCTAAGTGCGACTGTACTCACCGCCGACAAGCCTTTTGCAAATGGATTTTTCGGAATTCCTGTTGGAATTTCAGGTACTATAGCCATAGTCGGGGCATCCGGAAGCGATCATGGTGCCGCCTACCTATTTGACACGACCACTGGAAAACAGACAGTCAAGCTTACCCCGACTGACTCTGTCAAAGGGGATGGCTTTGGCCTTTCCGTCTCGATCTCTGGCACAACGGCCATTGTTGGAGCCCCTTTAAGCGCGAACGGCGCGGCTTATCTATTTGACGCGACGACTGGCAGGCAGACGGTCAAGCTCACTGCGGTCGACCCAAACATTGGCGGTACATTGGGGTTCTTCGGTGGTAGTGTTAAAATTTCTGGGACCACAGCCATCATTATGTCTGGCGACGCCGTATATTTGTTTGATACCGTAGCTGGAAAGCAAACAGCCAAGTTCACTGGTGAAGATACAGCGAAGGCCGATTTATATGGGTCGTCTGTCTCTATTTCTGGCACCAGCGCTGTCGTTGGCGGCGTGGAGAAAAAACACGGCGTAGCCTATTTGTACGACACGATCACGGGAAAACAGGTGGCCAAATTTACGGCTAAGACCTCCTCCGTTCCAGACTCACTCTCGTCCAAGGTTACAATTTCTGGAACCACGGTCGCCATTTCAACCTTTGGCCCGACAACACAAAATGGCGCGGTCTATCTTTTCGACACCCTATCGGGCGAGCAGGTTGGAACGTTTTCAGACATCAATGATCAGAAGGACGGAGCTTATGGCGGTTCGCTCGCGATGTCTGGCAGCGCCGTCCTCATTGGAGCCAAAAATAGCAATACGAACAGCCTCGTAAAAAGCGGCGCGGCTTATCTCTACCATAGACAATAAGTGGACCTGTCACGGTTTGATGCCGCCCCTTTGATAGCATTTACTGCGCTAAAGGAGACAGACTATGGGACTGAAACGGACGGACGAATCTCGCAAGGATGCGGTGCGTATCGCACTGACCAGCGGACTGATGCGCAAGCAGGTTGCTGAGGATCTGGGTGTTGGGATGTCGACGCTGAACAAGTGGATAAATGCACACCGAGACACCGATGTGGTGTCGAAAGAGGATTTGAGCCTCGCGCAAGAGAATGACAGGCTCCGACGCGAGAACCGCATTCTCAAGAAGGAGAGACATCCTAAAAAAAGCCACCCAGTACTTTGCGGGACTAAAGCAATGAGGTTTAGATTTATCGAAGAAAATATGGGGCGCTTTCCAGTTGGCTTGCGCCCCAAGTTCCCTCCAGATTGCGCGGAGTCCTTGGCGTTAAATCTTTGACCTCACGCGGCCATTTTGCCCATCACCTTTCTCCGCAAGAATTTCATTGGTGTCATGTTTTCTGCGGTTTCTCTGGCGATACCTGTGTGTTAACCTTTGAAACGGCGGGCGTAAAAGTCGACCATCTGGCTGACCATTTCATCGGCTTGGCCGTTATCACGTGCAGTGTTCAATGCCTCTAACGGACCTTTGACCATGATACTGTCAACGCCTGCATCCTCAGTCATTCGGGCATAATAGCCCACGTCTTTTGCGGCATTTTTAATCGTGAATGCCAATTGAGTGGGATCATTATCGACCCCGTAGGATTTTACAAAACCCATCATGCCTGAATGCAATGGGCCGGCGGACATCACATCGTATAGCTGGGCGCGATTTACGCCAGCGACATCTGCCATAGCAAAGGCTTCGGACATTGCATTGGCAACGGTCATTCCAAAGAAGTTGTTGATCAACTTGATCGTGTGGCCAGAGCCCACAGTGCCGAGATGGAAAACATTTTCACCCAAATCCTTAAGAACAGGTTCCACTGCATCAAACGCGGCTTTGTCGCCCGATGCCATGATATTCAACAGGCCGTCTTTTGCGTGGTTTGGTGTACGTCCCAACGGCGCGTCCAGAAAATGCCCGCCCGCGTTTGCGACTTCTTCCGAGAGGGTGCGACTGCTGGCAGGGAGGGAGGTGCCAAAATCAATGATGGTAGCCCCTTTGCGCAGGCCTGCAATGACGCCCTCTGCGCCGCGCATGCGTCCCTCGACGTGATCGGATGTGCCCATGCAAAGCATGACAATATCGCTCGCCTGTGCGACTTCTTTGGCGTTGGCAGCCTCAGTTGCGCCACGTGCGATGGCCGCGTCCAAATAGGTGCGGTCGGTATTACCCAAAATGGTCAGCGCATACCCTTGGTCCTGCAGGCGTCCAACCATTGCGCCGCCCATGAGGCCAAGGCCGATAAATCCAATTGATGGTTTGCTCATATGAGTATCCTTTCAGAAACTTTTTGGTGTGCTCGAAAGTTTACGATGCACGTTAGGAAATTCCGATATCGCAGGTTGCCGTCAGTTTTCCAAGTGGATGTCGATGTTTTGCCTCGATTTGGGGCGTCAGTGCCCAAAACCTTCCAGCGATTGCGCGCCTAAAGGAGGTAGAAAGGTGGTCCCAGTAATTCGACCAGCTTGCAGCCTGATTTAAGTGGATCAGGGTTTCATTTAGGCTGCTACAGGGAATTGCGAATTCCTGATCTTGCAGATACTCTTCCGAAACGTCACCTTCGGTGAATAACGACCCACTTGGAGCAAAAAATCAGATGAAAAATTTCATGAGATCGGCTGCGGCCGCGATTGCACTGACTACAATTGGCTTGACCACCGCGTCTGCCGAAACCCGTATTACATATAAATCAGCAAAGACCGGTTCGTCGTACTACCAGATGGGCGTTGAGCTGGCGGAAGCCATGAAAAGCGGCACCGATGGCGACATCATCGTGACCATAGAAGAGAGCCAAGGCTCAGTCCAGAACGTGATGGAGGCCCGTGCGCGCGGTGGGGATTATGTGTTTACCACTCCCCCTGCGCTGGTCGGCCTCGCACAAGAAGGCAAGGCCATGTTCGAGGGCAAAGGGGATCCGAAGTTCAGCGAGATTCGCGCTCTCTTTCCGATCCCGTCACTTACTATGCATTTTGTGATGTCCCAAGAAAGTGGTGTCACGGACATCACAGGACTGGCAGGCAAGACAATTTTGCTCGGCAAAGGCTCTTTTGGAGCGACAGAGGGCGAGAAATATCTCGGGTTGTTCGGTATGGCGGATAGCGTCCAGATTGCGGATGTCGAACTGTCGAATGCGGTTGCAGCTCTCAAAAACGGTCAGATCGACGGCTTTGTCACAGCAGGCTCATGGCCCGCGCCCAATGTGATCGAAGCCGCGGCATCGACGCCGGTGACTGTCTTTTCCCTGACACCAGAGCAGATCGCGGAGACAAAGCGTACAGCTCTGACTATTCCGGCGGGCACCTACGCGGGGCAGGAGGCGGATATTGAGACAACATCCCTACCAGTCGTGGCCTACACGACCACGGCGATGGATGACGAGACGGCCTATCAACTGACCAAAACGTTCTGGGAAAGCAAAGCTAAGCTGGCTGAAAACTCCCCGTGGTGGAACGGCGTCGATCAAAACCTGATGCCGACGATCGGGACCACGATCCACCCCGGCGCGCAGCGTTATTATGCTGAAGCAGGTATCACCCTGACCGACGCACAGAAGTAACCACGCTCACAGGCCGGACGAAACCCTCCGGCCTGTCACTCTTCGATAAAAAGGCCACGCTATGCACATGCTTCCCGAAGGACGCCTGAACGCCGCTTTCTGGTTACTGCTTGCAACGGGGCTTGTGGGATATCATCTGGCGCTGATTTTCTCTGGTCTTGTGCCAAATCTGGTCAGTAGGCCGCTCCATATGGCGTTTATTTTGCCGTTTATACTGGTGTTTGGCGCAACCACTCGTAGGCGGCTGATCAGTGGGATTCCTCTTGCGATCCTTGGTGTCTCCGCAGCCCTCTGGGTCGCTGTCAATAGTGACCGTCTGGGGGATCAATACGGGTTTCTTGAGAGTGACTTCCAACTGTTTGTCGCCATCACCTTGCTGGGCATCACGTTGGAAGCGGCGCGCCGAGCAATCGGCTGGCCGCTTCCGGTTGTTGCAGGTCTCGCACTGCTCTACGGGCTTTACGGTCAATACATCCCCGGACAATTCGGCCATTCCGGCACCCCCACAGCCAGCTTTTTGGGCACACTCACCATCGCTGAAGGGGGCATCTGGGGTGCGCTGACGGGCGTCTCGGTTGGTGTGGTTGCGATTTTCGTTATCTTTGGCGCTGTGTTGAACGCTGGGGAGGCGGGGCAAGGTTTCATGAATGTAGCGGCAGCAGCGGCAGGACGGCTCAAGGGCGGTGCGGCCAAGGTCTCGGTTATCTCCTCCGCGCTGTTCGGGTCTATCTCCGGCTCGGCTTCTGCCAATGTTGCTTCAACCGGTGCCGTCACGTTGCCCGCGATGACCAAACTTGGCTATCCCAAGCGACTGGCGGCCGCGGTCGAGGCCGTCGCATCCTCCGGCGGGCAAATTATGCCGCCTTTGATGGGGGCAGGTGCCTTTGTTATGGTTGAGTTAACGGGCGTGCCTTACACGTCGATCATGGCGGCCGCGGTTCTGCCAGCGTTTCTCTACTTCCTTGCCGTCTGGGTCGGAATCAACGCCTATGCTGGGCGGTTCGATTTGAAGGGCGTAGATCCAGCCGACCGCCCCGCGCGACGCGATGTGTTTGTCACGTCGTTGTTTTTCCTTGTGCCTTTCTCAGCCCTGCTTTGGGCGATGTTCGTCGCCAAATACACACCGGAATATGCAGCAGCCCTTGCTATCATTACCGGTGCGCTGCTGCTGTTCATCAACGTGGATTTAAAAAGTCGACGCGAGCAGATCGTAGACCGCTTTGTCTCGGCCATCATGAACGCGGCCAAACAAGTGTCGATGATTGCGGCCATAATCTTGTGCGCCTCGATCATTATTGGCGTGCTCTCAATTACGGGGTTAGGCGTTAAGATTACATCGCTAATTCTCGAAGGCTCCGGTGGTCTACTCTGGCCGTCGTTGCTGTTAACGGCGCTTGCTTGCCTGTTGCTTGGGATGGAAGTGCCCACGACGGCAGCCTATGTCATTTGCGTCTCTGTAGCCGGGCCAGCCCTGATACAACTGGGGTTGGAGCCATTGCAGGCGCATCTGTTCGTGTTCTGGTTCGCGCTGTTGTCCACGATAACGCCGCCTGTGTGCGGGGCCGTGTTTATTGCGGCAGGTATGGTCGAGGAAAACTGGTTGAAGGTCGCACTTACCGCGATGGCGCTCGGAGTAGGGCTCTATATTATCCCGCTCGGCATGATTGCCAATCCCGATATCCTGCGGCTCGCGCAAGACCCTGTCGGTGCTCTCTTCGCGATGCTGAGGATCGCTGCTGGCCTGATGCTCGTCTCTCATGGGCTGATCGGGGCGCGTAAGGTTTTGTCTACTGTTCTGCTGGTCGGCGCAGGATTGGGGATCGTATTTTCAGCAGCCATAATCTGACAACCATGGACTTGCCCTGATTTGAGATTGTCAGTCTGGGGCAGGCGCGTCAGAGTGCCGGAGCGATCACGCACAGCAGTTCGAAGGAATATTTTGCTTTGTCTGCGGTTCGGATGTTTTTAGATGTACCAATGACAGCATCGCTTTGTTAGAAAGTTTGCCCAAATGAGACAGCCTCCTCTTGATGCCCAAGCCCGTCGCGACGTGAAACCAGTGATTTGCTATCCAGTTGAAAGCCTACCGGTGCCGGATATGAAGCAATACAGAGCTGCGCGTGCGGGGATGGAACTAAAGGAGAGGATCGTTGCACCGCCTCGTGACGCGTGTACTTTTGACGTGCCTGCAGGACATTTTTTCCGAATTGTCTGCGAAGGCGGGTCACAGGTAGGAGATCTGAACTTGTGGAATGCGAACGATCTAACGGAGAAGTTTTATTCAGGGAAAACCCGTGCGTTGCATGGGACGCATATTACCACGGGTGAGCGAATGTGGTCGAGTTTTCCATATCTGCGCCCGATGGCAACCGTAACTGATGACACATTAGATTGGTACGGAATCGATGCGTTCGGCGGGTCAGTACACGATGTGATCGGTACGCGATGCGATCCCTATACGGGACGCCTGCTGTCGGACCATGACTATCATCATTGCTGTCATTCAAACCTGACGCGCGCGCTGGCCGATCGCAGCGGCTTGCCTCTATCAGAGGCCGAAGGGCATGTGCACGATGTTTTGAACGTCTTTATGTGCACGGGGTTCTCCCGCGATACCGGCCAATATTTCATGAAGGCAAGCCCTGTACGACCTGGAGATTACATCGAGTTTTTCGCAGAGATTGATCTATTGGGGGCTTTGTCGGCCTGTCCTGGTGGTGATTGCTCCTCAGAGCATTCCAGCGACACAGCCGCCTGCTATCCCCTGGTCGTCGAAGTTTATTCTCCCGAGGACGGGGCATTGGGTGATTGGAAAAGCCCCGCATTCAATGCTTATTCGCGCAGCCATGGACGTTAGGAAAAAAGAAAACATAGCGGTCTTATGATGGTCGCCTCGACGTAATTGCCGTGCCGTCACCGACGCGCAAACGCCCATGCGGCAGTCCAGCCAACGATCCATCCGCCTAAGTGGGCCTCCCAAGCAAGCGCACCAGAAAGTGCGAAGAAAAGCACCACATTGACGACAATCAAGCCCGCTATACCGCTCATGACGGGTTGTAAGGATGCGCCAAGGTTCCGTCTCCGCCTGTAATCCCATGCTTGCCACAACCCCAGAAGGCCAAAAACGGCTCCGGACGCACCAATCATCGGGCCACTGGCGGATGACAGCAGGCCAAACGCGGCGGCACCGGCAACGGCTGAGAGGGATAAAAGGAGAAGGGTTCTACCTGTGCCAAGGACCGTTGCTATGCCCTTGCCTAAGGCGAGGAGGACCACGCTGTTCATGGCAAAATGTGCGAAGCTGCCGTGTAGTAAGGCATGCGATAGAAACATCAGAGCTTTCTGGCCCGTATAGAGCGGGGCGAGACCCTCCCTAAGCAGCGGTGGCCAAAACGCGCCATACAAAAAGACATTCATGCGCCAACTGTCAGACCCTATCCAGCCTGCATCTGAGAGCGTAAGCGGCAGCTCTATCGCCGCCATCAAGCCGACCAAGGCCCAAAGGAATGCAGGCGCGCCGGGTTCAGTTGGTTGGGGATGCGGGTAGTATTGATCGCGCTTGTTATTTTGCATGAACTCCCAATACACTTTTCACGCTCGCAACGAAAGCAACCTTGGCGAGATTGAACTGATAGATGCGGTCGATGAAATGAATGGAGCCAGTATGCGCGGACGCTTTATTGACCCGAACCTGCGCGGGACGGATTTTGAACTATCGGAACTTAAGTTTAATCCATTCCCCCGACGCTACAATATCAAGCCAACACAAGAAGTGTATGTGATGCGTGACACATTGCAAATGGCGCGTTGGGGTTTGATACTTTCATGGCACCGTGGCGGCATTAAAGATTGGAAAGCCAATACTATCAATGCGCGCATTAAGGACGCAGCAAACAAACCCAGATTACGCGGCGCGTGGAAATACGGACGATGCCTGATACCAGCTGGCGGATATTATGAATGGACTGGGGAAAAGGTACGAAGGTGCCGCACTTTATTCAATCTGTTACGAACCAAGAAACCCTTTGGCTCGCGGGCTTGTTCTCGGAGTGGAATGACTTGCGAACTTGCACGATTACGACCCGTGAGGCCAATGAAACTGTATCGGCGGTCCATCACAGAATGCCTGTTATCCTTGATACCGCCGAGCAGGACGAGTGGCTAACGGGGCATGAGGGGCCCAATATTGGTGGCGCTTCGCAATTGCGGCATCATCCAGTGGGGGGCTTTGGTATCGCGGATGTTGGTACGGGACTGGTCGAACTGCTTGATTGAGTGGTTTTCGAGGCCGTTTCTTATGGATTGCTCGGCATTTAGAGATCAATAAAATAAGGGGTATAATCGGCCTTCGAAAGGCACAATCGGCATAGTTGGAGGGGAAGGGTGTCATAGTAAGTTGTCATAGACAAAGCCCGCAATGCGTTGACTTAGGCAGAGAGGCACGCACTTGCTCAAAGTGTGATGCTTTCAGTGCCGGACCACTTGAAATAGAATAATAGAAGTCGCGTAATTGAACTGGAATTTTAAGTGTTGAGATTGCAGACTGCGCAGGAATATTTCTGAGGATTAAGCAATGAAGAAAACAATGGGGCGAGCAATTAAGTTTCGAGAGCAAGTCCTGAAAGATCTTCGGAACCCTTTGAACCTACTGATTTGGAACCGTGATGATACGTATGCGCGGGACGTCGAGAAACGGATCAAGGACGCATTTGCGTTCTATGTTGATCCGGATGGTGTGAATTTTTTACAAGAAGGTGTCCAAAAGCTCGGTGAAGAGGATTTTTTCCAAGCAATCTCAAATATGGAGCTGCCTTTCGGCAGTATTTGGTTGGAGTTCGATGTCAAAACTGAAGACGGCATGAATGAAGGCCGTATCGGTGTCGTAGCGGACTTCATCCGAGACGGACTGCGTGTATTTTCGGCTCAGCTGTTCAAGCTGCCAGAGGACAAAGGTCTGGTGATCCTCTATTCCGGTTCAGAAGTGCTATTCAAGCGTGATGGGCAAGTTGAAATATTGGACAATCCCGCTGCTTTTCATCAGGACCTTCTATCGGAAAGGGAGAAAGGGCGACTGCAGCGAGGCGTCCCTCCGCGCGACCAAATTGGCGAAGATACAATTCGGCAACGTGAAAGTGATGCCTTAAGGTATGCCGTCCGCTGCGTCGCACTGCTACTGGCTATATCGGGCCTGCATCGTCGACCGGAAATTCTTGATGTTGAGAAATCACAGGAGCCATCAAAACGTATCGTAAAGCAGTTTGAGCGGCGCGGAGAAGCCGCACCTGCGTACGGGCTTTCTGTCATTCGTCTGGGCAAGGAAGGGCGCTCTGCCGCATCTATTCAGCACGAGGAGGCCAAGGCAGACGGCCGTCTAAAGCGGTCGGCACATTGGGTGAGGGGGCATCTATTTCTGGCGAGGAACGGAAAGCTCACTTGGCGGAAGCCACATGTTCGTGGTGAGGGAGTTGCGATCGCTAAGCCGCGCCATTTTACATCGTAAACGATGCCAGCCACTGAGGGCTCTCTTAGTGGACTTGGATGCGGTGCACAGCTAACGACTCGTGTATGCTGGCCCGGCTTGAAACACCTGCCGTGGGGGAAGCAACTGGAGGTTTCTTTCTCAAAAGGAGATGAACATGCAAACTATTCGTCCAAAAAATGTTCGCGTAAGCGATGTCGCAAAGCACTGGAACTTCACTCCGGACATGGTGCAAAGCATACTCATATCTAAAAAGTTGCGCAACGGATTTCAGTTTTTCATGATTTCAAGCTATAATCACGCGACCGAGGCTGACCAGTCTCGGCTTGTTATATATCATGGGAGAGGGACTAAAATGCTTGCACGCGTCACACAATACAAGATGAAACCCGGCTCAATGGAAGCCACGACCGCGATCATGAATTCACTAAAGAGCCAAATTATGGGAATGCCCGGGATGCATAATTTCATCAATGTCGCGAATGAGGATGGGAGCGGCTATGTCATTTCTGTGGTCGAGAGTGAGGTAACTTCGAACGCCAACGCAGCAAAAGTTGCGGAACTCTGGGGCGCATTTTCTGACTATATGGAAGCCGCCCCTAAAGCGGTCGGTTTTGACGTAGTTGCAAATTGGAGCAATTAATCCGCGCTCGTCTTCGCTAACGTTTTTACATTTTATGACGCAATCAACTAATGCGCTCTCAGTCTTAAACATGTTTGCTGAAATGCCTCGCCAAACGAATAGAAAAGTGCGGAGAAGCTTGGATGGAGAGGTGACGTTGCGAAAGCGTTCGCGCTAAAATTCGCGTAGGAGAGGTGGTCCTGCTTTTTCGACCAGTTCGCAGCCAGTTTAAGGTGGATCAGATATTCATTTAGGCTGCCGATCTCATTGGTTCTGTTTTTCTGTCATAGGCTTCATCTGGGGGCAAGATTCTGTGCGTGGAATGTGGGCGTTCCGCGTTGTAATACGCCATCCACTTTCCAATCCCGGCGCGTGTTTCTGAACCGTTTTCAAATGCGTTCAGGTAAATGCATTCATATTTCAGGGACCGCCAGAGCCGCTCGATCATGCGGTTGTCGACCCAGCGGCCCTTCCCATCCATGGATATGTCCACGCCGGCATCTTTCAGCGCCTGTGTCCATTCTAAGTCGGTGAACTGGCTGCCTTGATCGCTATTCATGATCTTGGGCTTATCGTATTTGGCGATGGCCTCGTTCAGGGCTTCAACGCAAAAATCCGCTTCCATACTGTTCGATAAACGCCAGCTCAGAACCTTGCGACTGTGCCAGTCCATAATCGCCACCAGTTACAGAAACCCACGGTGCATAGGGATGTAAGTAATGTCGACACACCAGACCTGATTTGACCGATCAATTGTCAATTTCCTCAGCAGATATGGGTAAACCTTATGCTGGGGGTGTTTCTTGCTGGTGTTTGGCGTCTGATAAATAGGCACCAATCGCATAAGCCTCATTAGGCGCTGCAAACGATGGCGACCGCATTTGTGACCCTGTCGCTGCATGTGTCGCGCCATTTGCCGAGACCCATACCATGGTGTTTCAAGAAACAGCTTATCGATCAATTCCATGAAGCGCAGATTTTCGGCACTTTTACCCTTCGGCTGATAATACAGACTCGAGCGCGACAGCGACAACATCTGGCATTGCCGCCGCAAACTGATCTTCGGGCAATTTTTCTCAATGCACATCCGCCTGCGATCCTTGCTCAACAATCCCAGGCGCGTTTCAAAAAATCGCGCTCCACCCATTGGCTGACAGGGGTGTTTACACCCCGAGAGGCACCAGTTGACCAATCTTGGAATGAAGTTTGTCTATCGTAGCATCGTCGACCTGTGCAGGATCGCTGCCTCGTTTGGAAAACCCGGCAACCATATTCTTAATCGCGGCTCGCTTCCAAATTCCAATCTGCGTGGCCTCTCGGTGTTTGCTTGCAAACACCTGCCGGTAATAGATGCACGCTGTACTTCTTCGATAACTCCGCCATTGTCATTTATTCGCGGATTGCTTCAAGCGCTACCTTGGCTTTGAAATCGGGCGAATGGTTCTTTCGTTTTGTCATTTTGGATCATCTCTCTCACAAGTTGATCCACCTTAACTACTAATCCCAATTCCCGCGACCACCTCTTCCGATGAAGCCAGACCGATTTCTGAATTTGCCAAGGCGTTTCTTGAAGCAGCACCAGAGCCCGGGGAGGTTGTGGAAGCCTATCTGCAGCATCTCAGCCCAAATGGATGGTCCGGCAGCCGAGCAGAGATCATGGAGCACCGATTGGCAGCCATCGTTTCTTTGGCCGATCAACACTCGCCGGAGGTAGCAAGCACTGTCGCTCGTCTCACCCCAGCTATTAGCGGCCGTATTGACCGCATTCGTCAGTCAGAACAGAATGAAGACCGTGAGCGCGACCAGCGGTTCGAGTAAGCGTCGTCATGTCTGTAAGATGTTTTAATCGCGCGAGTTGTAGAATTCCTGATCGTTTCGACATTCTTGCGGATGTTTCGTCTATGACGGATAAACTAGGCCGAGTCTTACCCATTCCAGCAACCTCCGAAACAATCCTCAGTCTAATGGGGGACTAATTGGGGGATGTAAAATTTCTAACTTGGAGTAAATCCTTCAAAATCAGCTCGATAGTGATTTTAAATGGCGGAGAGACAGGGATTCGAACCCTGGGAACCCGTTAAGGCTCAACGGTTTTCGAGACCGCCACGTTCGACCACTCCGCCACCTCTCCGCGTAGGATCCGTGGGCGGTTTAGTCTGGGGCGAAGAAATCTACAAGCTCTTTTTGCACCGTCGTGTCGAATTGCGCTGATCACGGGGGCTGACTGCAAATTGAAGGGGAGGGTGCTTAAATTATTTGTTAGAATACACTATGTCTATATGAGTCGCCAAAAAGGGGTATGTATGCGGTCTGTTATGTTAGCCATTGTGTTTGTGCTTGGGATCGTTGGCCCCGTCGTCGCCGAACGGGAGTCGGATCTGAATCGATTGTCCGAAATTCTGCTTGTGGATGACATGATCGAAATTTTGTCCGACGAGGGGATGCAATATGGCGAGACCCTTGGGATGGAACTTTTTGACGGGCGTGGCGATGCCGATTGGGAGCGCCGCCTAACGGCGATCTATGCGCAGGACAGAATGAGGGCGGAGTTTCGCGCAAGTTTCGACCCACTTTTGAGTGACGAGACCCTTGCTGCCGCGCTGGCGTTTTTTAATACGCCCTTCGGCGAAAAGCTCGTGCGGTTGGAAATGAGCGCGCGTTTGGTAATAAGTGATCCCGACGTAAATGCGGCAAGCGAGGCGCGTTTAAAGGCAATGATCCGCAACAATGACCCTCTTTTACCCCGCATACGAGAATATATTAAGGTTTACGACCTTATAGATATGAATGTGGCAAGTTCGATGAACGAAACCTTCGAGTTTTTGTCGGCAATGGGCGATATGGGAGCGTTAACAGATGACATGACAGAGAGCGCAATTCTGGCGGATGTCTGGCAGGATGAACCCCAAATTCGGGCGGATACGACGGAGTGGTTGATGACTTATTTAACCATGAGTTATTCGCCATTATCCGAGGACGAAATGACAAAAAACATTGCGTTTGGCCGCACAGACGCTGGCCGACAATTTAACAATGCGATGTTCAAAGCCTTTGGGGACGTCTATGCGGAGATCTCGCGTAAATTGGGGCGTGCGGCTGCGGGGTACATCCTGAGCGAGGACATTTAGACGGACCTCTTGCGAGGGCGTTTCCGTTAACAGACATTGAGACATTAAAAACCCGTTCAGAAGGGGATAATTCCCAAAGGTGCCTTGACTTCGCTGGGGTTTACGATGATAAGCCGCCATCTTAGTGCGGGATTCCTACGGGATTCCTGTCTTGAGAATGATTTTTTTTACCGCCCATAGGGGCGCGCTGTCCGAGGTGCCATTCTGGCGAAACTCCCAAATTTGGGGACCACAAGACGCGGAAATTGCGAAGGAAGACTAAATGTTTGCGGTTCTAAAAACCGGCGGCAAGCAATACCGGGTTCAAAGTGGCGACGTGCTGCGTATTGAACGTATTGCTGCAGATGCGGGCGAAACTGTTCAGTTCAACGAAGTTCTTATGGTTGGTGCCAATGTTGGCGCCCCTTTGATCGAAGATGCTGCTGTGCAAGCCGAAGTGATCGACCAGATCAAAGGCGAAAAGCTTATTCACTTCGTAAAGCGTCGTCGTAAGCACGGCTCGCAACGCACAAAAGGTCACCGTCAACGGCTGACCTTGGTTCGGATTACGGATATCCTTGAAAAAGGTGCTGCGAAATCTGGCGTTAAACTTGCACAAGGCACGGGCTCTGTTCCTGCTTCTGTGGTTGCTGCGATGGCTCCAGTTGTGCCAAAAGCGAAAAACGCTCTTTCTGCACGTGCAGCGGCTGCGGCGGCTCCGAAAGCGGAAACTGCTGTAAAAGCTCCTAAAGCAAAAGCGGCGAAAGCTGCCCCTGCTGAAGCGGCTTCCGGCGCAGACGATTTGAAAAAATTGTCCGGTGTTGGCCCCGCGCTTGAGAAAAAACTGATCGCGGGTGGTGTTACTTCCTTCGCTCAGATCGCTGCTTGGACAGATGCTGACGTTGCAAAATTTGACGAGGCGCTCTCGTTCAAAGGCCGCATCGAACGCGAGGGCTGGATTGCCCAAGCTCAAGAATTCACTAAAGGCTAAGGAGAGACCAGATGGCACATAAAAAAGCAGGCGGTTCATCCCGTAACGGTCGCGACTCAGCTGGTCGTAGACTTGGTGTAAAAAAATACGGTGGCGAACTCGTTATCCCGGGCAACATTATCGTGCGTCAGCGCGGAACAAGAATGTACCCAGGTGCTGGCGTTGGCATGGGCAAAGATCACACGATTTTTGCAACATCCCTTGGCAACGTAAAGTTCCACAAAGGCCTTAAGGGCCGTACATTTATTTCGGTTCTCCCAGTGGCGGAGGCCGCAGAGTAAGCCGAAACCTAGTGTTTGTTTTTAGGGTCGGCGGAAACGCCGGCCCTTTTTTTATTTCTGTAACATGGCTCTGTTAGACGGGCGAAGGTTTCGGAATTTAATAAAATTTTAAGGAACTCGGTTCACGCCCTTGGGTGCCAATATCTAAAGATCACATCTCGTAAGGCTTTTGAGGAATCCCTTGTCGGTTGTGGTCCAAGCCCCCATGTAAGGTGGGTGAAAGTGATACTTGGCCGGTTATCGGAGCGGACCAATGAGAAAAGTGGCCTTCCATGAAGGCCTAATAAAGACAGGCAGGAATGCCCATGGGCATCGTGTCTGTTTGTGAGGTTCGGAGGAGCTTAAGCATGAGAGTAGAGACAATTTCAGGTCAGCAAGTAATAGAAACAGAACGGTTTATTTTGCGCCCCGTGCAAAAATCCGACGCAGGCCAGTTGCGCATGTATGCAGGCGATCAACGCGTGGCAGAGTTCACGAGTTCCATCCCACATCCATTGCCGCGCGGCGCGACCCAAAGTTTCATTGAGCGCGCTCTTAATCCGGAGCGCAGTGAAGACGTCTGGATTATGGCCTCGACGAAGGATGAGGTTTTGGGCGTTATTAGTCTAAAAACGATGGACCGTGCGCAATCTGAAATCGGCTATTGGGTGGCACCCGCTTTTTGGGGAGCAGGCTATGCGTCCGAAGCGGTGCGGGCTATCCTTGAGGCGAACCCGCAAAAGTGCAAAACAATTTTCGCAGAAGTCTTCCAAGATAACCCAGCCTCGGCGCGGGTTTTGACCAATGCGGGGTTTGAATACCTTGGCGATGCCGAGAAGTTTTCTGTTGCCCGCAACACGAGTGTCGCCACTTGGACCTATCTTTTGAAATACGCTTAAAGGACGTTTAGGACAGTTTCGTTTCGGCCGCCCTTTGCCAAATATTCAGGCCTCTTCTGATGTTATAGGAGGGTTAAATGCTTCGATCCTTTGTTGAAAAGTAGTTTTGAGAGACATACAGTAACAGTGGTTTTACGGATTTTCGGCGTCAGGGTGCTTTTTGCGCAAAATTGACGGCGAAAATTGTGTTTATGGGGCCCGCAAGAGCCTTGCAGGCTTGAGCCTGCGCCTGAACTCCGATAACGCCTGACACAGTCGCAATGGAAGGCCGCCAGACATGAAGTTTCTCGATCTATGTAAAGTATATATTCGCTCTGGTGGCGGCGGGGGCGGCTGTGTGTCGTTTCGGCGCGAAAAGCATATCGAATACGGTGGCCCCGATGGCGGCGATGGCGGACGTGGCGGCGATGTGATCGCTGAGGCGGTTGATGGTCTCAACACGCTGATTGACTTTCGCTACCAGCAGCACTTTTTGGCGCGCAGTGGCCAACCCGGAATGGGGGCCCAACGCACGGGTCACGATGGCGCGACCGTTATTTTGAAATTGCCCGTCGGCACCGAAGTTTTGGACGAAGACCAAGAGACCGTGATCGCGGATTTGACCGAAGTTGGTCAGCGGATTGTCTTGGCCAAGGGTGGCAACGGCGGTTTTGGCAACCTGCACTTTAAAACGGCGACCAACCAAGCGCCACGGCGTGCGAACCCCGGTCAAGAAGGCATCGAACGTACCCTTTGGTTGCGCCTGAAATTGATCGCGGACGCGGGTCTTTTGGGCATGCCAAACGCGGGGAAATCCACATTCTTGGCCGCAACATCCAATGCGCGTCCAAAAATTGCCGACTATCCGTTTACCACAGTTTACCCGAACCTTGGCGTCGTTGGTGTTGACGGTGCGGAATTCGTTATGGCCGATATTCCGGGCCTGATTGAGGGCGCAAGCGAAGGGCGGGGCCTAGGCGATTTGTTCCTTGGACACGTCGAACGCTGCTCTGTTCTGTTGCATTTGATCGACGGTACCGCCGAAAATGTGGCCCAAGATTACCGCACGATCATCCACGAATTAGAAGCCTATGGCGGCGAATTGGCCGACAAGCCGCGCATAACCGCGCTCAATAAAATCGACGCGCTGGACGAAGAAGAACGCGCCGAAAAACGCGCCGAACTTGAAGCCGCCGTCGGTGGTCCGGTTATGATGATGTCGGGTGTGGCAAAAGAGGGCCTTACGGATGTTCTTCGGGCTGTCCGCGCTGAAATAGTGGCGGATAAATTGCGTCTGACGAAATCACACGAAGTACCCGAGCAATGGCAACCCTAAGAACGTCTGCTGAAATTCTGGGCGCCTCAAAACGCCTCGTTGTTAAAATCGGTTCCGCGCTATTGGTGGACCGCAACACAGGTCAATTGCGCGAGGATTGGCTCGCGGGATTGGCCGCGGATGTTGCCGAGGCTAAGGCGCGCGGCGTTGACGTTATCCTTGTGTCTTCGGGGTCGATCGCATTGGGGCGCAATGTGTTGGGCCTTCCCAAAGGGGACCTGCCACTAGAGCAATCACAGGCCGCCGCCGCCGTCGGGCAAATCCGACTGGCCCGCGCCTATGAGAATGTTTTGGCTCCGTTGGGGCTTATCACAGCGCAAGTTTTGGTAACCCTCGAAGACAGCAATGATCGGCGGCGTTACTTGAATTCTCGCGCGACTATGGGCCAGTTGCTTAGTCTTGGCGCGATCCCCATCGTCAATGAAAACGACACGGTGGCCACCGATGAAATCCGTTTTGGCGACAATGACCGCCTCGCTGCCCAAGTTGCCGTCACCACAGGCGCGGATGTTTTGGTGCTGTTGTCGGACGTGGACGGGTTTTATAGCGCAAATCCGGGCCTTGACCCCACGGCAAAACGCTTTGATTATATTGAGGCGATCACACCGGAAATCGAAGCAATGGCGGGTGATCCCACCTCAGGCCTGTCCAAAGGCGGAATGAAAACAAAAGTGATGGCGGCGAAAACCGCGACGGGCGCGGGTTGCGCCATGGTGATCTCCGAAGGCTCTCCTTTGCGGCCCCTGAAGGCGCTGCTGAATGGCGCCAAATGCACTTGGTTCATCGCCCAAGTCGATCCTCAGACCGCGCGAAAACGCTGGATTGCGGCGATGAAACCTCAAGGCAGCCTCCTTGTCGATGCCGGGGCCGCACAGGCCTTGGCGCGCGGTAAATCGCTGTTGCCCGCAGGGGTAACCGAAGTGCGGGGTAAATTCGGGCGCGGCGATCCGGTTCAGATTTTGGGCCCCGACGGGCCTTTGGGCTGTGGCTTGGTGCGTTATACCGCCGCCGAGGCGCAATTGATCAAAGGCCTCGCGTCCGATCAGTTTCCGGACGTACTTGGATATCCGGCCCGCGCCGCTTTGATCCACCGCGATGACATGGTTCTCTAAGCCGTTTGTGATACCGTCTATGCCAAAAAGTGATTGTGAACAGGCTTGGATTTAAGGCCCAAATAATCTTATATGACGCCAAGATTATGTTTCCAGATTTGAAAGTTGCCCCATGAAAGATAGCGAAAATATTCCCGCCCTGATGAAAGGCATCGGAACACGCGCCCGCGCCGCCGCGCGTGAATTGGGATTTGCATCGGGGCCTCAAAAGGAAGCCGCACTTCTTGCAGCAGCCGATGCTGTTTGGGCCCGTCGGGATGAGATCGTCGGAGCCAACGTATTAGATATGGAATTTGGCCGCGACAAAGGCTTGTCCTCCGCGATGCTCGACCGATTGATGCTAGACGAAACCCGCATTGAGGCGATCGTCGCCAGCCTGCGCGCAGTTGCTGGACAAAACGATCCCGTGGGCGAGGTTCTGACGGAATGGGACATGGAAAGCGGCCTTCATATCAAACGCGTGCGCACACCTTTGGGCGTCATTGGCGTTATTTACGAAAGCCGCCCGAATGTGACGGCGGATGCTGGGGCTTTGTGTTTGAAGGCTGGCAATGCGGTCATTCTGCGGGGCGGTTCTGAGAGCTTCCATAGTTCGGGCGTCATTCATGCTTGTCTGCAAGATGGACTCAAATCGGCGGGGCTTCCCGTTGATGCGGTGCAACGGGTTCCCACACGGGATCGCGCTGCGGTGGCAGAAATGCTGCGCGCAACCGAGTTTATTGACGTTATTGTGCCACGCGGAGGCAAGGGCCTTGTCGGGCTTGTCCAGCGCGAAGCACGGGTTCCGGTTTTTGCGCATCTCGAGGGAATTTGCCACATCTATGTAGACGCCGCCGCCGACCCAGAGAAAGCGTTGAAGATTGTCGTGAATTCGAAAACACGGCGCACGGGGATTTGTGGTTCGGCAGAATGTTTGTTGGTGCACAAGGATGTGGCGGCGACATTGGGGCAAGCCATCGTTGACGCGCTGATCAAGGCGGGCGTCGAAGTGCGGGCGGAAGGCATGAATGGGTCTGTCGAAGCATCTGCGGACGATTTTGGCAAAGAGTTCCTTGATATGATCATCGCCGCGAAGGTTGTGGACGATATCGACGGCGCCATCGCGCATATCAAAAACTACGGCTCAAACCACACCGATTGCGTTATCACCGAGGACCAAGCGGTTGCCGACAGGTTCTTTACCCGCCTCGATAGTGCGATCTTGATGCAGAATGCATCGACCCAATTTGCCGATGGTGGCGAGTTTGGCATGGGGGCAGAGATCGGCATTGCCACGGGTAAAATGCACGCGCGTGGCCCCGTCGGTGCGGAACAACTCACCAGCTTCAAATACATCGTTGTTGGGGATGGCACGATTCGAAAATAGCCCCAAAGAGCGCGGCATTGGCCCTAGAACCAGTGCTGCGCGCTAAAACCGAATTGAAATTTCGGTTTCCCGTAATTCCGCGTTCATTTTTTTTTGTGTGGCTTTCAACGCTTCGGGAACCAGCGCAAAATGCACCAAAGCCGGCGTGACTTCTACGGACGTATTTGGGTCCGACATCACGCCCCAAATTTCAGGGTTGATTTTCATTTTTTCGGCCCGCCCCAGCAATTGCCATTGTGCGCCATCATGCTCGACGACAATATTCCCCCCATAGGGCATCGCGGATTCCAGACATTGGATCAACAAGAAAGCCAGCTTGCCTTCGGAGCGGGGTAGGTCACTCAACACGTTCCACTCATAGGACACCCGCCCACCTGCGCCGAAACTCTTTAGAATATCGCGTAATTCTGAATTGCTAATCTTTTGCCCCTCACGTGCAGCACCATAGGCCACGCGGAAAAAACGAATCCGTGCGTTGGCATTTGCAACACTCTCAACGATTAGACCCATTTCAGGGCCGTCGATGCTCCCACCCATTTGAAGCAGTTCAACCCCATTGCCGATTGCGCCCAAAGGGCTGATAAGATCATGGCAGATACGGGATCCAAGGAGGGCGGTGAGGTCTCGTTGATGTGTCGGCATGAATAATCCTAGAAAGCGAAAGTGAAAAAATGAATGATCTATTAGAGCCCGGAATGTTTGTTAAGCATCCCGGAAAACCAGAATGGGGTCTTGGGCAAGTACAATCGGTTATTAATGGTAAAATAACCGTTAATTTTGAACAATGTGGAAAAATAACCATCGATGGTCAAAACGTTTTCTTAACCCCGATATATGACATCGACTCTGAACAAAAGTGACGTGGGGAATTCGGGCGCAAAGGTTGCATGATAGCGCCGTTTTGCCTAGAAGTCCCAGAGTTTAGCGGAGCGCTCCCCATCTATGTCGACGTCTGATCCCAAGTTTGAAACACGCCTCGCGGTAACCGAAGCGGATTTGCGGGCCGCACAGCGGTTGCGGTATGAAGTTTTTGTCGATGAGCTTGGTGGGGACGGCCCACTTGTGGATCACGAAGAACGGCTTGAGCGCGATGAATTTGATCCGTTTTACGACCATCTGATCCTGATTGACTCGTCAAAAGATAGCGAAAAAGGCGAGCATGTCGTGGGCGTTTATCGTCTGTTGCGCGGTGAAAAGGCCGCGGATGTGGGGCGGTTTTATTCGGAGAGCGAATATGACCTTTCGGCGCTGAAATCCTCTGGTCGCAAGCTGCTGGAATTGGGGCGCAGTTGTGTGCACAAGGATTATCGCGGTGGCACCGCAATGTTCCACCTCTGGAACGGTCTTGCAAGTTATGTCCTTGACCACAATATAGAAATCCTTTTTGGCGTGGCCAGTTTCCATGGCACTAACCTCGAAGAACTGCGCCAACCCTTGGCCTATCTACATGCCAACCACCTTGCGCCGCCCGAGCTTCGTGTGCGCGTGTTGGAAAATCATTTCCAGTCGATGGACCTTGTTAATGTTGCGGATATTGATCGCCGCGCCGCGATGATCAACACGCCCGCATTAATCAAAGCCTATTTGCGGCTGGGCGGTTTTGTGGGCGAGGGGGCCTATATTGACCATGCCTTCAACACCACCGATGTTTGCCTCTTGATGGATACTGAAAAAATGAATGCCAAGCATAAAAGTTTTTACACCAAGAACCGCGCCACATGAATCCGACGTGGACTTCAGAAACGCTCCCAGAGCAGCCAAAAATAACGGCCTCTGGGTATGTTCGTGCGGTTTTTCGGGGGGTGCCGCTTCTGCTGATTACCACGTTTTGTTTGCTCCTTATGCTTGTGTTGCGGCTGGTTGAACGTCCGATTTACGGGTTGCGACGCCCGTTTACGCCGTTCATCACGCAATTTGTCTGTCGGAGCGCCTTTTTGCTCTTGAGAATTGAGTTCTCGACGCGCGGTGAACGTATGCGGCACAAGGGAGCGGTTGTTGCTAACCACTCGTCATGGCTGGATATTTTTGCTTTGAACGCGCGCAAACGGATCTATTTTGTTGCGAAATCCGAGGTCGCCCTTTGGCCTGGAATTGGCTGGCTCGCGCGCGCTACAGGGACCGTTTTTATCGCGCGCCGCCCTTCGGATGCCCAAAAACAGCGCGAAATTTTTCAGTCGCGCCTCCTTGCAGGGCACAAACTTTTGTTTTTTCCTGAAGGAACTTCAACGGACGGACTGCGGGTTCTTCCTTTTAAATCAACGCTTTTCGCGGCGTTCTTCGCGCCCGAAGTTGTTGAAGAAACATGGGTTCAGCCGGTAACGCTCAATTATACCTCCCCCGAAGGGGAAAGCGCGGGTTTTTACGGCTGGTGGGGGGATATGAACTTTGGGGCGCATTTCCTCAAAGTCTTAGCGGAAAAGCATCAAGGATCGGTTCAGGTGATCTATCATCCAGCAGTTCCCGCGCGCGATTTTGTTAGCCGAAAAGGCTTGGCAACGTACTGTCAGCAAACTGTTCAGAATGGATTAACGCCACCGTTGGATTAATGCCAAGGTGGCGCTGCCCTTAACCTTTAATTTTCAAAATCATCGCTCTGAGGGCTTCTAGCGGGTCATCTTTGGACCAGATTTCCGTACCTATGCCAAAGAAGTCGACCATAGGCGCGAGAAGTTCAATGTTTTCAAGAGATAGCGCACCTTCGGCCACCATGGGCACTTCGATCATTTCGCTCCACCACTGGAACAAATCTAGCTCTGCGCGCGTGCCGTCTCCGAGGGGCGTCATGCCGACAGGACCAAAGGCCACATAGTCCGCGCCGTTTTCGGCGGCGGCCATGCCGTCATGATTTGAGGCACCACAAAAGGCACCGATGATTGCGTCTGCGCCGAGTTCTTTGCGGGCGTGGCGCACCGTGCGCGCACCGTCCAGAAGATGGACACCATCTAGCCCCAAACGCTCGACCAATTGGATGTGACGGTCGATAACAATCGCCACGTCGCGGCTCTGACAGACGTCGCGTAAAGCATCCGCAGCACGCGAAATGCGGTCTTCGTCGTGGCTCGCCATAGCAAGACGTACACAAGAGATAGCCTCGCCGTCCAGAACCCGCGCTAATTGATCGGGAAACTGCGATAATTCGAACTCTGGCGGGGAGATAAGATAGAGTTGTGCGGTTTCGGGCGCGGTTTGATCGTCAGCCATTTTATGGTTCCTTGGTGGATTCTGTGCCCGTCATAACGGGGATTTTTGGGCTTGGCTACTTAGGAGGCAGGCTTTTGGCATTTGCCAGTGAAAGTTCTATCCATTTACGCCGTTTTTCGTCGTCTGCAATGGCTTCTTCGCTGGCGTCGATCATTCCGCCCATGGGACGGCCCGTAAACGAGAGCGGCGCTGCGCCCTCAATTGCCAAGGCCTCGGCCTCGCGGGCTTTGCCGGGGCGAAACATGCCACCGCCTTTATGAACGCCGCAAACCATATGGCCGCGATAGAGAAAACACACCCCGCCAAACATCTTCTTTTCGGTGATCCCGTCAACGTCATGGAAATCTTCGCGCATCATTTGGGCAAGCCCTTCGTCATATGCCACGGTCTTCTCCTTGCGTTGCGGTTTTGGGGAGCGTAACACGTGCAAAAGCATTCGCAAATCCAATCATAAGAAGGCATATCCTGTGAGCGAAGAAAATTGGCGAGGGCCACAGCCGTCCTTTATATTAGTGCGTCCACAGATGGGCGAAAATATTGGTGGTGCGGCGCGTGCCATGTGGAATTTCGGCCTTGATCGGATGCGCATCATTGAGCCGCGCGACGGTTGGCCAAATCAAAAGGCCGTCGCAATGGCGAGTGGAGCAGGACGGTTGCTTGACGAGGCGCTGATCTATGAAAACGCCCCCGATGCCTTGGCGGACTGCAATTATATATTTGCAACAACCGCGCGTCACCGCGACCTGACCAAACCCGTGATGACGCCCGAACGCGCCATGGAGCACGCCCGCGCGCTGATCTCGCAGGGTCAGAAGGTTGGCGTGATGTTTGGGCCGGAACGGGCAGGGCTTGAGAACGAGGATATCGCGCGCGCCAACGCAATCATTTCGGTGCCCGTTAATCCCGAGTTTGCCTCCCTGAACCTTGCGCAATGTGCGCTCCTAATGGCCTATGAATGGCGTCGTCAAAACTCTAATGTTCCCCCCGAAGTCGTCGCTATGGCTAAAACCGAGTTTGCACCCGATATTGAGATCCAGAAACTCGGCGACCATTATGAGCAACGTCTTGACGAAGCGGGATTTTTCTATCCAGAACCCAAGGCCATTAGTATGAAGTTGAACCTTCGGAATATGTGGGCGCGGATGCCGATGACGCGCGCCGATGTGCAAATGATGCATGGTATGCTGCGACAACTTCTCCGCAAAAAAGACTAGATTTGAGCCAAGATATGGGCCTAGTTTGCTTGGCCTGAAAAACGGAGCGATCCAATGAGTAAACCGCGCACTATATTCGAAAATGTCGGCGATGCGTCCGCGCCCGCCACTGCAAAACCGGGCGGTATTGACCGCGCTCCCAAGGGGGCGCGTCGTGGCATTCGGGCGTGGTTGATGCTGATCTTTGTGATGGTGGCCTTGATGGTTGTGATTGGGGGGCTGACGCGCCTCACGGACTCGGGTCTGTCGATCACTGAATGGCGGCCGATCACGGGGGCCATTCCACCGATGGGCGCCGAGGCATGGGGTCTGGAATTCCTCAAATATCAGGCCACACCGCAATATGAAGCGCTCAATCGCGGCATGGAATTGTCTGAGTTTCAGTTCATCTATTGGTGGGAATGGGGCCACCGTCAACTTGGCCGCACCGTTGGCCTTGTTTGGGCGCTCGGGTTCCTTGGTTTTGCCGTAACGCGCACTATTCCGACGGGTTGGACGCCACGTTTGCTCCTGTTGGGGGCGATGGGCGGGCTTCAAGGCGCGATTGGCTGGTGGATGGTGGCCTCTGGGTTGGAGGATGGCATGACGTCTGTTGCGTCCTATCGCTTGGCTACGCATCTGGGCCTTGCCTTTGTGATCCTTGGCCTTTGCGCGTGGTACATCCTCCTTCTGGGACGTCGCGAAGTTGACTTGATGAAGGCGCGGCGTGAACGCGAGGCGAAGCTGTTTTCCATGTCCACGGGGCTGATGCATTTTGCCTTCCTGCAAATCCTACTGGGCGCGCTTGTGGCGGGCATTGATGCTGGACGCAGCTTTACCGATTGGCCCTTAATGGCGGGCACATTCCTTCCGGATGGCATGTTCGAACTCACCCCCCTCTGGACCAACTTTTTTGAGAACGCGGGCCTTGTACAATTCGTGCACCGTATGGCGGCGTACCTACTGCTGATCTTTGCCTTTGTCGTCTGGCGGAGGTCGCGCAAAAGCGGCAAGGCGATCACGCGGCGGGCCTTTGATCTAGTGCTTGTCATGATGATTTTACAGGCGATTTTGGGCGTTTTGACCGTTTGGAATGTTGCGGTTTTGCCCATTGCGATTCAGCACCAAATCGGTGCGCTGCTCCTTTGGGTGCTCATCATAAACGCGCGCTTTAACGCACAATATCCACGTGAACAATTGATCCGGAGAGCCTAAATGACAGCCTTTAAGAACCTGATGGATTTCACCCGTCAAACCGTTGCCTTGGGGCAAATTTCGGGACGTTTGGGCTGGGATCAAGAAACCATGATGGCCGAAGGCTCGGGCGCGCAACGGGCCGAAGAAACGGCCGCCCTTGAAGGGGTTTTACACGCACGACGCACCGATCCAAAGGTCACGCAATGGCTTGCGGATATCCACGACGCGACCCTTGATCAAGCAGGCCAAGCCCAGATGCGCCTGATCCGTGAACAACATACCCGCGCAAGCAAAGTCCCTGGAGATTTGGCGGCGGAAATCGCGCGTGTTACGTCCTCGGCGCAAGGGATTTGGGCACAGGCCCGCGCGGCGGAAAACTTCGCGCAATTCGCACCGACCTTGGAGCGCGTCATTGCGTTGAAACGCGAAGAGGCGCAGGCGATTGCAGGAGATGGCGATGTCTACGACGCCATGTTGCAGGACTACGAACCCGGAACTTCGGCCAAAGAAATTGGCGCGATGTTTGACGCATTGCGCCCAAGGTTGGTGGCTTTGCGCGGCAAGATTTTGGGATCAGAAACTACCCCAAGGGCGCTGGATCGCGACTTTGACCCTGATTTGCAAATGGCCCTGAGCAACAAGCTTGCCCAAGGGTTTGGCTATGATTTCAACCGTGGTCGCCTTGATAAAGCTGTGCATCCTTTCTCAAGTGGCTCGGGCAATGACGTGCGGATTACCACCCGCACAGACCCGCGCAATCCGTTCAACTGTATCTATTCGACGATCCACGAGGTGGGCCACGCGTGCTATGAGCAAAACATCTCACAGGACTATCTGCTGACGCCGGTGGGGAATGGTGTTTCGATGGGTGTGCATGAAAGCCAAAGCCGGATTTATGAAAACCAGATCGGCCGTGGCGCGGCTTATTCGGACTATCTGTTCGGTCAAATGACCCAAACATTTGGCGATATTGGTGTGGCGGATGCTGAGGCATTCTTTGCCACAGTTAACCGTGTCTCCTCGGGTTATATCCGCACTGAAGCTGATGAAATTCACTATAACTTGCACGTTTTGTTGCGCTTTGATCTTGAGCGGCAATTGGTGTCAGGCGAACTGGCTGTGGCTGACCTTCCCGAAGCGTGGAACGCGCGTTTTGAGGCTGATTTTGGCGTGAAAGTGGACAAGCCAAGCAACGGTTGTTTGCAGGATGTACATTGGTCCGTTGGGCTATTTGGGTACTTCCCAACCTACACTTTGGGCAATGTGTACGCGGGCTGTTTGAACCAAGCGATGCGCAAGGATCTTGTTGGTCTGGATACAGAGTTCGCGCAGGGGAACACCTCCCGCGCGACACAATGGCTGGCTCAGAACGTGCAACAACATGGCGGCCTTTTTGAGAGCCGCGACGTGATTGCCCGCGCAACGGGCGGCATAGTCAACGAGCAGCCGCTTCTGGCATATCTCGAAGAGAAGTTCGGCCAGATATATAATCTGTAAGCGTTAAAGGGGCCGGATTTTCAGCTTGGAAATCCGGTTTCCGTCCATTTGGAATACTTCAAATTGAAACCCGTGAAAGGCATAGGTTTGGCCTTGGGTCGGGATCAATTGTGCCTCGTGTATCACAAGGCCGGCGATGGTGTTTGCCGTCTCGTCGGAAAACGCCCAATCGGTCGCGCGGTTGAGGTCGCGAATGGTGGTCGCGCCATCCACAAGGAAGCGCCCGTCGTCGCAAATTTCAATGACAGGCATGTCACCGTCGTCAAATTCATCCATAATTTCACCAACGATTTCTTCGAGAATGTCTTCGAGCGTAATCAACCCTTGTAGTGCGCCATACTCATCGACAACCAAGGCGAAATGGGTGCGCCGACGCAAGAACTCACGCATTTGATCGTCCAGCGTCGCGGTTTCCGGAATGAAGTAGGGTTCGCGGACAACTTCCATAAGATTGAAGTTTTTCATTGCATCCGCAGGGGCTTGGCCGACTTTAAGTGGTGCGTTTAACCCGCGCAACAGATGTTTTGTATGCAGAATTCCGACAACGTTTTCCGGCTCGTCGCGATAAACGGGCAGGCGGGTATGACGGCTGTTGAGTAAGAGGTTCAGGACTTCTTCCGTGGGCATACTCGCGTCGACCATCTCAATTTGGCTGCGGTGAAGCATGATCTCTTCGACGGTACGGTCCGACAAATCCAAAGCGCCCAAAATACGGTCGCGATCTTCCTTTTCGACAATGCCTTCCGAGTGGCCCAGTGAAATCGCTCCGGCAATTTCTTCGCGTACAGCGAGGACGTTTTGGTCGGGATCCGTTTGGACGCCAAATAGGCCCAGAATTGCGCGCACCAGCATTCGCACAAAACTCACGATGGGCGAAAAGACGGTAATCACGACGGAAATCGGCCCGCTCACCCCAGCGGCGGCGGTTTCTGCATTGGTAATGGCGTAGGTTTTGGGCAGCACCTCAGCGAAAATCAAAACGAGCAGCGTCATAATAAGGGTGGCCATTGCCACGCCCGACTCGCCAAACATGCGTGTAAACAACGCGGTCGCCAGTGAGGTGGCGAGGATGTTGACAAGATTGTTGCCCAACAAGACCGACCCGATGAGACGTTCGTTGTCTTCGGTGATGTTTAAGGCACGTTGCGCGCCACGCGATCCCTTGTCGGCTTGCATGCTCAGCTTGCCACGAGAGGCGGCTGTGAGCGCGGTTTCCGAACCGGAGAAGAATGCAGAAAGGACCAAAAGGGCAACGATTGAGCCAGAAGTGATATAAAATGCGGTGTCGTACACGGCGTTAAAACATCCAATATGAGGGTGAAATGAGAAGTATATCTGTTATGGGGTGCAAATCTGTTGGGTTCAAGAGCGCTTCAAAGGGCAGGGTCTCAAGGTTTGGCGAGTGGATGATGCTCAAGGACCAGCGCATGCAGGCGTTCCTCTAACACATGGGTATAGATTTCGGTGCTCGAAAGGTCTGCGTGCCCCAAGAGCGTTTGGATGACGCGCAGGTCCGCGCCATTGGCCAAAAGATGGGTTGCGAAGGCGTGTCTCAATCGGTGGGGTGTGACCAAATCGGGGGAGATACCGGCGGTGACGGCGATTTCTTTTATCAATAAATAGAAACGGTTACGGGTCATGTGGCCTTGTTTGGCACGAGAGGCAAAAAGGTAGGGGGACAGAGGTGTTCCATGTTCTCTGAGGGCCAACTCCTGCAAGGAATCCCGATGTTCCAGCCAATCCGCAAGGGCCTCGCGGGCCGGATCAGAGAGCGGAACCATGCGTTCTTTGTTGCCTTTGCCCTTGATCAAAAGCATCCGTGGATCGCCACGCGTCGCAGCAACGGGCAGGCTGACCAACTCGGTGACGCGCATCCCGCTGGCATAGAGAATTTCCAGCAAACAGGTGTTGCGCAGGCGGTCGGAACGGTTGCGCCCATGTGTAGCGGCGGCGTTCAGCAGGCGCTCTACGTCTGCTTCGGAAAGCGTTTTGGGGAGGCGTTTGCTGCGCCCAGGGCCGCGAATCTGCAATCCGGGATGGTCGCCCCGCAAGCCGTCTTCAAAGGCATAGCGATAGAAACTTTTGATCGCCGAGAGTCGACGGGCGCGGGTGGCGATCGAAAACCCTTGGGCGTCGCAATGCACAAGGTAGCGCTCAATACGGGCGCGATCCGCCGTCATTAGGGTATCGTTTTGTGATCCCAAATAGGCCTCGAAATCGGTCAAATCGCGCCGATATCCGGCTTGCGTGTTTTCGGAGGCGGCCCGTTCGGCGGCCTGTGCGGTGATGAAATTTTCGATCTCTCGTGACATCACGCACGCTCAAGGAGCATGAGTTCAAGCGATGCCCGCCGTGCGATATCCTCAAGGCCAACGCTGCGCAAAATAGCAATGGCACGGGTTACATTGTTAAGGTCGCCCCGAGCCCCTTCAGCAAACAATGTGATCGCGCGCAGAATGGCGCTACCGAAATTGCCACCGGAGACTTCGACGTCGTCTGGTGAAAACGGGGTGCTGCGCAGGAACCCATCATGAATGGCAATCGCGCGGGAATCCGACAGGCCGTTCAACTCGGGTTTGCCCTGTGCGAGGCTGACGAGGAAGGCCTCCTCTTTGGAGGTGACCCTGTTCTCGGCAACAGCAGTTTGGGCGGCACTTTCGTAGTCGTCGCTCAGCAATGAGAGCCGTAAAACCAAGGCTGCGGTGTCGCCACTCAAGGGAAACTTCGCGAGGTCCGTGGCGTACTGATGCGCAAGGAAGCCTTCGAGTTGCACGGCTTTCAGGGCGTCCCAGACGAGGGGGAGTGAGGACGAAACCGCTCCAGGGTCTCTGGAATTCACAGCCGTATCAAAGCGTTGCACTGCTTCGACGCGATCCCATACGCCACCAGAGGCCGCAGGGGTTCTATCGGTATAGAGGGCCAGAAGCACGTTGTCAGAGACGGCACCTGAATGAACAAGCCGCTCGGCCGCTTCAAGGCGCGCGCGCCAACCGTTGTTCGCGGTGAGATCCGTATGGGCGAAAGCACGAGGTAGCAAAGTCGTGGGAATAGGCTCGCCGATGGCCGCATAGAGGCGAAACATCAGGGGGCTTGGGCGGACGGAAAGGGGAAGCGGTTGCGCGACATCCGCGAACTCGGGATCCAGAAAACGGGCCAAAACGTCGCCCTCTTCTGGCGAGACATATCCAAGGGCGATGCCGGTTTCAAAGATCAAGGCCGCAGCATTCCAGTCGCCAGTACGGGCGAGGCAAAAAACGCGGGCGGTGATTGTCGGCGCGAGGTCTGCGGCTTGATTGAGCGCGTCACAGGCCGCGTCTTCGTTCTCGGTGAGGAGGGCGATGTCAAAGCTGCGACTAAAGAGGGCGGGTGTACGCACGTTCGCGCGGTCCAGAAGCGCGGCGGCCTGCTCAAGCGCACCGATATCAAGCAATTTATCGATCCGCGTTTGAAACAACACATCCTTGTTCGTGGCATCAAACGTCGGGTCCAATTCGGCCAGCAAAAGCGACATGGTCAACTCTTGCAAGACGGGGAGGGTCTCAACGGGGATTGCGACGATCAAACGCGCGAGATCAACGCTTGAGGATTGCCCCCAGAGCGAGAGCGGGAAGCCCGTTACCGAACTGGGCAACAAGCCTACGGCGTCTGCCGTTTGCTGATCGAGAGAGGTTGTCTCGACGGCATGCGGCGTCGCCGAGGACGTCACGTCGCGATTGGTCGCGTTTGGCGTCACACTCGGAGCGATCAATGTTGGTGACAGCCAATCAATCACGGAAAGTGGCTCAACTCTGGACGTCGTAGATTGCGCATTCACAGGAACCGTGGACGCGAAAAACGCGCTCAAACAAAGCGCAAAGGGCAGATGTTTACTGGTCACTGATGGATACCGGAATGCGTATTTCCTCTTGTTCAGGTGTCAGATCCCCAATGTAGCCAAATGCCACAACGGCGACAAACGCCAGAACCACGAGTCCGAGTACAACCTTGAGAATTAGCTTCATTGGTACTGCCTTCTATTTGCCTCAACACCAACATTCTCACCTTGTGGGCGAAAAACATTGATATTGCTCATCTTAGTCGCGTTTTCCGCGAATGTTAGGGCAATTATTTGCCCAATTGCTGTATTTATATATGGCCTTTTGCAGAAGATCACGCCATTCAGGGAAAGAAACCTAAATTTAAGCGGATGGCAGCCAGTTTTGAGCTATAGCTTGCAAAAAACAGTCGTACTAGTGGGAATGATGGGCGCGGGAAAAACCGCGATCGGCAAAGCCCTTGCCACAGAACTCAATGTTCCCTTTCTGGACAGCGATGAAGAAATCACCAAGGCGGCAAACCGTTCAATTGCCGAGATTTTCGAACGTGATGGCGAGGCTTTTTTCCGCGAGCGCGAGACTGAAGTTATCACCCGTTTGCTCAAAGAGGAGCGGGGGGTTTTATCGACGGGTGGCGGCGCATTCCTGTCGGAACGAAATCGGGATGTGATTGCCAAAACTGGATTCTCCCTCTGGCTTCAGGCCGATCTGGATTTGCTGTGGTCGCGCGTGCGGCACAAGAATACACGACCTTTGTTGCGCACAGACAATCCTTATAAGACCTTGAAATCGCTTTATGAGTTGCGTGTGCCTGCCTATTCCAAGGCGGAAGCGGTGGTGCTTGGACGGGCTGATTTTTCCATCGAAGACATGCGCGACGCCGTGATCGAAACCCTGCTAACTGTACCAGATTTACTAAAGGTGACCCCATGACAGCCTCCCCCTTGCAAACCGTTTCCGTTGACTTGGCGGAGCGCTCCTACGAGATCAAAATAGGTGAGGGATTGTTGGCGCAATCGGGGGCGTTCATCGCGCCGTTTTTACGACGTCCCCATGTGGCGATTGTGACGGATGAAAACGTCGCCAAACTACATCTTGAGGCTTTGCAGGCGGGGCTGGCGGCCGCGGGCATCACGTCCGAAGCTTTGGCGCTTCCTGCGGGTGAGGCCACAAAATCATGGCCACATTTCAGTCGCGCGGTCGAATGGCTTTTGGACGCAAAAGTCGAGCGGAATGATGTGGTTATCGCGCTTGGCGGCGGCGTTATCGGCGATTTGGCTGGTTTTGCGGCCGCAGTTTTGCGCCGTGGCGTGCGATTTGTGCAAATACCGACCTCCCTTTTGGCGCAGGTCGACAGCTCGGTCGGGGGCAAAACGGGCATAAATGCGCCTCAGGGCAAGAACCTGATTGGTGCGTTTCATCAACCATCACTGGTTTTGGCCGATATCGATGTGCTCGACACTTTAACGCCTCGCGATTTCTTGTCGGGCTATGGCGAAGTGGTCAAATACGGCCTGTTGGGGGATGCCCGCTTTTTTGATTGGCTCGAGAAAAACGGCCCCGCGATGCTGCAAGGGGATAAGGCGGCGCGCGCCTATGCGGTCAATCGTTCTTGTGAAATGAAAGCCGATATCGTGGCACGGGATGAAACCGAGCAAGGCGACCGTGCCCTCCTGAATTTGGGGCATACGTTCTGTCACGCGCTGGAAAATGCGACAGGTTATTCTGATCGTCTTTTGCATGGCGAAGGCGTGGCCATTGGCTGTGTTTTGGCCTTGGAGACTTCGGCGCGTTTGGGGTTGTGTTCCCAAGAAGATCCAAGCCGTTTGCGCGCGCATTTGAGTGAAATGGGTATGAAGGTCAATGTGGCGGACATTGCAGGAGATTTGCCAAACGCCGCAGCTTTGCTTGCCTTAATGGGGCAGGATAAAAAAGTGGTTGATGGCACGATCAAATTCATTTTGACCCACGGCATCGGCAAGGCGTTTGTCTCGGCGGAGACCGACACCGATGTTGTGCTTCAAGTCCTCAAAGACGCGTTGAACGAGCGATAAAAAAACGCCGCTCTGTTAGGAGCGACGCTTTTGATATCTCGATATGAATGAGGTCTAGAACGGGATTTCGTCGTCGATGTTGCCACCGCCCTGATTTCCGCCACCTTGATTGCCACCACCTTGGTTTCCACCTGACGAATATCCGCCACCGCTTGGACCGGAGTCATATCCGCCGCCGCTTGGGCCAGAATCATATCCACCGCCGCCGCCTTCGGAGCGTCCGTCGAGCATGGTCAATGTGCCGCCGAAGCCTTGAAGCACAACCTCGGTTGAATACCGATCTGTGCCGTCTTGGGCTTGGTATTTGCGGGTTTGGAGTTGGCCTTCGATATAAACCTTGGAGCCTTTTTTGAGGTATTGTTCAGCGATCCGAACCAAACCTTCTTGAAAAATGGCGACGCTGTGCCATTCTGTTTTTTCACGGCGCTCACCCGTGTTTTTGTCTTTCCAATTTTCCGACGTGGCGATGCGCAAATTGCAGACCTTGCCGCCATTCGGGAAACTGCGGACTTCGGGGTCGCGACCCAGATTCCCAATGAGAATGACTTTATTGACCGATCCAGCCATGGCGGGCCTCCCTTTTCGATTCTGTTTTATAGAGGGCAGGTTACACCATTACAGCCTCAAATCAGCAAGCGGAAACATACCAAATGGCGACAGGGGGCTGGAAATGATCTCAGAAATGGATATAGTCGCGCCAACAATATGAGCGGGTGACAGGTTTTGCAGAAAACAACGTTGGCATTCTTGGCAATTTTAGCCACATCACTGACCGTGGAAACAACACGCGCTGAAGGTTTGGTTCTTGGAACCAAGACGAAAAAAAACCTGTTCTCCGCACAGCTTAGGGTGCTCGATACGCGGGCAGCTTCGCAATACAAAAGTTCAGACCGCCTCCGCCCCAAGCAAAAAGCGGGCCTTATTTTGCCGTTTATGGGCAAGTATAGTGGTCCCTATTTGGCGGTCGCGCGGGATGCTGCGCGACGTCACAGTATTCCTGAAGATTTGTTCTTGCGTCTGGTGCAACAAGAGAGTGGCTGGAATGTTTACGCCAAGTCCCACAAGGGCGCGACGGGCCTTGCCCAGTTGATGCCAGATACCGCAAAGGCCCTTGGTGTTAATATCGATGATCCGGCGAAAAATCTAGATGGCGGCGCACGTTACCTCAAGATGCAATACAACCGTTTTGGCTCGTGGCGTCTTGCGCTTGCCGCCTATAACGCAGGTCCAGAGGCCGTCGCGAAATACAACGGTGTCCCGCCGTATAAAGAGACCAAAAACTACGTCAAAGTCATTTTGGGAAGCTAGGTCATTTCGGTTCGGCCAGTTTAATCACGGGTTCCATTTCGGCCAAATCCTCTTGCGAGAGGTGACACTTAATGTGGTGCCCCTCGGCCAGAATTTTGTCCTTTGGCACCTCGATATCACACAGCCCGTTTGGCACCTTATACTTCCAGCGACATCTTGTTTGAAACGGGCATCCGGTGGGCGGGTTGATCGCTGACGGAATGTCGCCTTTCAACACGATTTGCCTTTTCTCGACCGACGTATCGGCAATGGGAACGGCGGATAACAACGCCTCGGTGTAGGGATGATAGGGCGGCGAAAAAATCTGGTCTGTCGTGCCCAGTTCCACCACATGCCCAAGGTACATCACCAACACACGATCACTCAAATACCGCACGATAGACAGGTCGTGACTGATAAACAGGAGCGTCGTCCCATTCTCGCGTTGAAGTTCCATCAAAAGGTCCGCGATGGCGGCTTGGACGCTGACATCCAGCGCGGAAACCGGCTCATCTGCCACCACGATGTTGGCATCGCCCGCAAAGGCCCGCGCGATGCCAACACGTTGCTTTTGGCCCCCCGAAAGCTGGCGCGGTAAACGGTCGGCAAAATCACGGGGGAGTTTCACAAGATCAAGAAGGTCAAGCATTCGGTCTTTGCGCGCTAGGTCACTGTCCCCAATGCCAAAAACTTCGAGCGTACGGATGATCTGTCGCCCGACAGTCATGGAGGGATTAAGCGTATCAAAAGGGTTTTGAAAGATCATTTGCAAACCCGAGACAACCTTGGTCGACCGTTCTTGAATGGGGGTGGCCTGAATTTCTTGGCCCATGAACGTCACTGTGCCTTCCGTCGCTTCCTCAAGCCCCATCAGGATTTTGGCTAGGGTGGATTTTCCGCAGCCACTTTCGCCAACGATGGCCAAGGTCTCCCCTTCGCGGGCTTCAAAACTTAACGATTCATTTGCCTTGACGGTTCGCTTTTTGCCACCAAATCCAGAACTTGCGACCTCATAGTATTTTTTAAGGTTTTCAACTTTTAGAACCGTTTTCCCAAGCGAGGTGCGCGCGGTTTTACCACCCGTTTCCGCAGTGGCGTCCCAATTGATTTCGTTGGTTCGGAGACAGCGACTGCCGTGGCGGTCGTCGTCTGCAATCGACATCATCGGGATCGCGGATTGGTCGCATCTGCCTGCCTCAAAATAGTCGCAGCGCGGGCCGAAATTGCATCCCTTCGGGCGCTCATGAGGCTGCGGAAAGTTTCCCGGAATTGCCACAAGGGGGCGTGAGTTTTTATCCGCACTTGGGAGGGGGATCGAGCGAAAAAGCGCTTGGGTATAGGGGTGTCGCATCTCATCGAAAATATCGGCAATCGATCCTCTTTCGACGGCCTCGCCAGAATACATGACGCAAAGGCGATCACAGGTCTCAAGCACCAATCCGAGGTTATGCGAGATGAACAACATTGAGGTGCCGTATTTTTTGCCCAACCCTTTGACCAACTCAACAATGCCCGCTTCCACCGTCACATCAAGCGCGGTTGTCGGTTCGTCCAGTATGAGCAGGCTTGGCTTACTCATCAGGGCCATGGCAATGACAATGCGTTGCTGTTGTCCACCCGAAAGTTGATGCGGGTAGCTCTTGAAAATACGTTTTGGATCAGGGAGTTGTACGTCTTCTATCACCTGAAGTGCGAGGTCGCGCGCCACCGATTTCGAAACGGTTCCATGCACCATCGGCACTTCCATCAACTGGGCGCCAATTTTCATTGCGGGGTTCAAACTCGCCATCGGTTCCTGATAGATCATCGCGATTTCAGAGCCACGCAAGGCCAGCAGTTCTGCGGGCGAAAATGTCGCCAAATCCCTCCCCTTGAACTTAATGGTGCCGCCCGTGACTGCACCATTTGTGCCCAAATCCTGCATGACACCAAGGGCTACTGTAGATTTGCCACAACCACTTTCGCCGACAAGCCCCATCGCCTCGCCCGGCATTACCGAGCAGGAAAAATCCATCACGGCGGGGATTTCGGCGTCGCGGGTGAAAAAACTGATCGAGAGGTTCTCAATTTCAAGAATTGGCCCCGTATATGACGTGTCGTACATGGATTAATCCTTTAGGCTTTCTTCGCGCAACCCGTCGGCGAGAAGATTGAGACCCAAAACAAGGCTCATGAGGGCAAAGGCGGGGGCAAGTGCAGCATGTGGATAACGGGTCAGAAGACGACGCCCTTCGTTGATTGTAGATCCCCAGTCGGGGCTTTCGGGTTCAAGCCCCAGACCGAAGAAACCCAATGTTCCCAGAAGTATAGTCGTATATCCAATCCGCAAACAGAAATCGACAATCAAGGGGCCACGAGCATTGGGCAGAATTTCCCAGAGCATAATATACCACGGACCTTCGCCCCGTGTTTGCGCAGCGGCCACATAATCGCGGGTTTTGATATCGAGCACCAAGCCACGCACAATCCGAAAAACCGTCGGCGCATTTACAAACACAACAGCGACAAAAACGACGAGTGTGTTGCCTGAGATGGACAAGTAATCGGCGAAACGGGGCATAAAATCGACTTTTGTTCCCGCTTGGCTAAGGATTGAAAGATAGGCCCAGCCGCCAAGAAAAATAACGGCACCTGCATAGAGATTGCGTTTTTTCGGCACCGTTCGTAGGCGGGAATTTAACAGAACGACGGCGAATATCAGCGGGAAAAGGAACAAAACCGCAGCCAAATAACTGGGAAGGCCCGTTTCAACAATCTCTGGCGTCACGAGGAGGTAAAACAGCAAAATTACAGGAAAGGCGAGCACAAGATTGGCCGCAAACGAAAGGCTCGTATCCAGTTTTCCGCCATAATATCCTGCGGGGAGGCCAAGGGTGACGCCCACCATAAAGGCGAAAACGGTGGCGAGGGGCACGATCTTGAGGACCTCCCAACTGCCAACGATCATGCGCGAAAACACGTCGCGCGCAAGGTGGTCTCCGCCAAGGAGAAAATAGGGATACTGGCCCTCTGGGTTTGGCAACGGTGAGCCGGGAACTTTGTTTTTGAGGCCCGAGAATTGGTCAAGGGGGGGATGGGTTACAATGAAATCCAAGGCTCCGAAAATCGCCGTGAAGACCCAAAACATCACAAGAGTGAAGCCAAGCGTGCCAGCGGTACTATCAAAGAGTTTTCCATAAAGCCCCAGACGCTTTTTCGCACGGATGGAAACCGCAAAGAGCACGACGAGCGCGATCCATACGGGAATGAATTGAATGAAGATACGCAAGCTGATTGCGCCCCAACCGAGAATATCCATATCCATCCCTATGACAGCCTGATGCGTGGATTAAGGAAGACATAGCCAACATCAGAGATCAGCTGTGTTAAGAGAACAACGGCAACCGCAACAACGGAGCAGCCCAGCAAAAGGTCGATGTCATTATTGCTGGCGGCTTGTACAAGAGTCCATCCGAAGCCTTTGTAATTAAACAGAGTTTCCACGATGACGACGCCATTCAAAAGCCACGGGAACTGGAGCATAATCACCGTAAAAGGCGCGATCAGTGCGTTGCGTAGCGCGTGTTTCATCACGATTTTGGGGAAGCTCACGCCTTTGAGGCGGGCGGTTCGAATGTATTGCGCGGTCATGACTTCGGTCATCGAGGCGCGGGTCATGCGGGCAATATACCCCATGCCGTAAGCCGCGATGGTGATGACGGGCAGGGTGAAATTGGCGAAAGTCGCCTGTTTCGCGGCGGTGGTTGCAGTACCTTTAAAGAGGGTTCTCGTGTCGATCCAACCCCAGTCTGAAAGGATTGGCGAGAGGCCCGTTGCAGAGGAAGCAAAGAGGGCAATAAGAATGACGCCGGACACATATTCAGGCGTCGCCGTTGAGAGAATTGAGACCGTCGAGAAGGCGCGGTCGGTACGACTTCCTTCGCGCATGCCGGCCATGACGCCGACGAAAAGTGCGGCGGGAACCATCACCAGCATTACAAAAAACATCAGCTTGCCTGTCAGGCCAAGACGTTTTGCCAATAGGGGGCCGACGTCTTCTTTGAACACGCTCGATGTGCCCCAATCGCCCTGTAAAATTCCGCAATACGTGGCGGCCTCCAAGGGGGAATTTGGATCAATGCAACGCCCCGTGGGGCGACCGTCATCCGTGGCGTAAGTCCAGCCGGGCACCACACCCATCCATTCGCCATAGCGCACAACAAGCGGGCGATCGAAGCCGTTTTTACTCAGCCAGCTAACGACTTGCGCGTCTTCCATGCGCACCGATCCCTGACTCTTGGCGAGCTTTTCAAGGTTGGGAGAAAGGTTCGTGAGGGCGAAGACAATGAACGTCAGGCAAAACGCCGTCAGGACCATGATCGCAACACGGCGCAGGATAAAAATACCCATGAGGCTCCCTAATTAGGGGGACGGGGAGGCACAAAAGCGTGCCCGAAAACTGAGGCCACCAAAAAGAGGCAGCCTCAGAATGAAACGGGTTGGATTATGCGGCCCAGCCAATGTTTTGGTAATGAATTTCAAAGGTTGGGTGCATTTCATTGCCAATCAAACCAGCAACCGAATGACGGAACAACGCGCGCCAGAAGGTTTGCAAGGTGACGCCTTGGTCTTGCATGATTTCCTCTAGCTGTTTCATCACAACACGGCGCTCGTTAGCATCGGCAATTGCCAAGCTTTGATCCAGCAGCGCGTCAAACTCTGGGTTGTTAAAGCCAGTTTCGTTCCACGCAACCCCGCCCTTATAGGCCAGCACAAGCACTTGAACCCCTAGGGGGCGGTGGGCCCATTCCGTGGAGCTGAACGGAAATTTAGCCCAGTCATTCCAATAGGTTGCCCCCGGAAGCACAACACGTTTTACTTTGAGGCCCGCATCTCGAAGCTGGGCGGCGATTGCATCTGTCGTGTCTTTGTTGAAACCGTCGTCCAAGGAAACAAGTTCATGCTCAAAATCGGCCATGCCTTCGTCTTGCATGATTTTAAGCGCACCCGCGGGATCATGGATTGGCTTGGGAAGCTGTGCGTATTCCGGATGAATTGGGCAGACATGGTGGTTTTCGGCAACCACACCAAGGTTGTTATATCCGAGTTCCAACACTATGGCATTGTCCACTGCCATAGCCAAAGCGCGACGCACACTGGCTTTCTCATAGGGAACAATGTCGCCTATAGTTGCCTGTTGGTTCGGACGCGTCACAAGGGTTGCCGCCGTGACAACTGTCGACTGCACGAGGCCTAATTCGTCAAGGATATCAATGTAGTCGCCGGTTGTTTGATAGTTAGTGTCCACTTCTTCGGATTCAAACGCAGAGACCCAAGCCACCGGATCGGTGCCGTAATCGATGAATTCGACGCGATCCATATAGGCGCCATTGCCTTCGTTCCACCATGTATGGTTTTCGTTGCGTACCAACACGCATTTTTCGCTAACGGCGTAGCTTTCGGGAATATAGGGGCCCGTGCCAATTGGATTATCAAAGGGGTCGCCGTGGTTCAGCGTTTCATGCGCTATGGCTGCCGGATAATCGGCCATGCTTGGAATGAGCGAGATGTCAGGGCGTGCAAGATGCAGCACAATCGTGTGATCATCGACGATTTCAACGGCGCCTTCGGCCAATGTTTTGGTCTCGGGGTTGATTAACACGTCAAAACGGGTCGCCATGGAATTGCCTTCCACGTTCCCGTCACACCACCATTCAATATTGAGGGCCACGTCGGCGGCGGTGAACGCATCGCCGTTGTTCCACGTCACACCTTTGCGGATGTTCAATTTATATTCGGTCGCGTCGTCGTTGATTTCCCAGCTTTCGAGCAAAACGGGTTCAAACGTGCTTTCGATAGTGTATTTGACCAGATACTCAAGGAAGCCCCGCGTCACGTTTGCATGCTCGGACCAGTCGTAAAGACGGGGTTCTTTCATCGCGAGAACGTTTTGCTGAATACGTAATGTCCCCCCCATTTTGATCGCGCCCTGCGCCTTGGCGGGCGTAGCAACACCCACGAGCGATAGAGCGGCCGCACTTGTCATTCCGAGCGCTGTGGCACGTCCGAGGAATTCACGCCGACTAAGAGTTCCGGCTTTGAATTCATTCGCGTAGCTCATGGCTGCTGGATGAAGGGGCTTCCCGTTGATCGTATTCTTCATTTTTATCTCCCTGAGAAACATTCTGGCTCTAAGATCCGTCGAGAATACTTATTTTATTGAAGTTTTTTATTGTTTTTCCCGTTCAGTGCGTCCCATAGACGCATCAAACCAGTTCAAGGTCAACGGTTCGGTCAAAATTTTTGACGACCCAATGTGACATTATTCTAGTTTGAAACACGACATTTAGCGCGTTTCTACATGAAAAAAGCGGCTCCAGAATGAAATCTGGTGCCGCTTTGAATGTGATTGTCGGTGGGTTCTGTGCGTTAGTTTTCTTTGCGCCAACGCGAGGGTGTGCTGCCGATGTGATGTTGGAAGGCGCGGGTGAAATAGGCCGCCGAGCGAAACCCGAGATCTTCGGCGACTTTTTGGATCGGCTCTTTGGTTTCAACCAAACGGCGGCGCGCTTCAAAGAGCACGCGGTCGTTCAAAAGCATGTGCGCGGGGCGTCCACAAGCCTTGTTACAGACCCGCGTAAGGTGGGTTGGGGTCACGCCCAAAGCCTCTGCATATTCTGCAACAGTCATGCCTTCAGTGTAATGAGTTTCAATCATTCCAGCAAAGCGAACGGCCAAGCGTTGACCCGCCGAGGGCGCTTTATCTTCTAGGTCACTGAGCAGCAGTTGACGTTGCAGCCAGACAGAAAGTAAGCCCGTGTGGTGATGCATTGCGGACGATCGCTCAGGGCGATCACCTTCAAGTTCGCGCTGTAGGTTTTCCAAGATGCCTGTGACTTCATTTTGGGGGCCAGAGTCCCGCAACCGCAAATGAACAGGCTCTTTTGGAAACGACAAGTCGTTGGATTTGGGGATGAAAACGGCGGTGCCAAAAACCAGGGCCGAGGCCTCGAACCCGTGCATGGTTCCCGCAGGAATAAAGATGGCGTTATGGGCGCCATATCCAGACGTCACCCCTGCAACCGTGATGCGCCCTTGTCCACGTGTAAACCACAGCAAAACATCGGTGGAGTAGCTGCGCATGGCTTCAACACGCCACCGACCGCCCTTTGCGAGGCGGGCAATTTGCGACATCCGCAGTTCGGATGCGTGCGTTTGTGGGAGCGATTCAATGACCGATTTCAGGGCCGCGTTCGGAACAGATTTCGGCTCTGTGTCCTTCTTTAAGAAAGGTTTTGGATCCGTCATAAACTTTGGCAGGCTGGGCGTTTTTTGCGTCATATCACATCCAATTTTTGCCGCAGGCAGCGGGCATTGTGCCCACATTACATGGGGCAATCACACTGGATAGGCCGCGGCCCGATTGGACCGAAACGTACTCACTATTTCTAGGGGTTCGCATGCGCCATACCGGGCTAAGGAAACGCAATTGAATTTAGACAGTGTTCGTTATGTGAAACTTTGGGGCAGATCGAGGCAATTCTAAAGCGAAAATTGTCGAATATTGAAGGAATGGGGGGAGGAGTTAAAAGGCGTTGCGTTAAGGACGCGAACTAATGGGGAACATGCGAATTCCAGTCGCGCATCTTGCTCCGGAACCACGTTCTCTGGCGTTTTGCATATTGGCGACTTGAGATAATAGCTGCTTCAATCGCGGCCTCAAGCGAGAGGCGATCTTCTAGATGTGCGATCAATTCGGGCGCACCGATAGCTTTGGACGATTGATGCGCGGGGTTCCACGTGGGCCACATTGCGCGGGCCTCCTCAATCGCACCCGCCTCTATCATCAGGTGAAACCGCCGCTCAATACGGGCCGCGAGCCAATCGCGGTCTGCGTCAAACACAATCGGGTATGTGTTCGCAAGGGGCAAAAGCGGTGGCGGCGTTTGATCTTGCCAATGCGCAAGGCCAAGTCCCGTTGCTTGCTGAACTTCCCATGCCCGTTGCACCCGCATTGGATTAAGAGCGTCGATCCGTGCCTGTGTCTGCGCGTCAAGTTCCGCGAACATCCCGTCATGGCCTTCCGAGAGACGGCGGGTGTCAGCGGTTTCGCGCAACACATCAGGGGTGGCGGGAATGAGTGCAAGGCCTTGGGTCAGCGCTTGAAAATACAACCCCGTTCCGCCCACAATTACGGGACGCTTTCCCGCGAGCAAAGGCGTGATATCGCGCAGCCAATGGCCAACCGAATAGGGCGCGTCATAGGCGACATGGCCGTATAACTGGTGATCGGCAGCGGCCATATCAGTGGCCATGGGGCGGGCGGTAAGAATGTTCCAGCCACCAAACACCTGCAGCGCGTCGGCGTTGAGAATGACACCCCCTTGCGCGGCAACGATCTCAAGCGCCAGCGCCGATTTTCCAGACGCCGTTGGGCCCGCAATTAGGACGGGCAAATCGGGGGAAATGTCGTGGATCTTGAGCATTCTGAACGCTTCCTTACCGGTGTCACATCGTTTTTTGTCAATTTCCTTGGCCGCAAGCGCCGTTTAGCCGTTGAACCTAGGCCCGTTTTGGGACATTTTGGCCGACAAGGCAAACAGTCAGTCATTGGTAAAAGGGGAATTCGGCATGAGCACTTCTGGCGAAGAAAGTCGCACGGGAACACATCCGACATTTAGTCGGGTTATGCTGAAAATTTCTGGAGAGGCCCTGATGGGCGACCGTGGATATGGCCTCAATCCGCCGACCGTGGAGCGGATCGCCCGCGAAGTTAAAGTTGTGCATGACATGGGTGTTGAGATTTGCATGGTCATCGGCGGCGGCAATATTTTCCGCGGCCTTCAGGGCAGTGCCCAAGGGATGGAGCGCACTACCGCCGACTATATGGGCATGCTCGCCACCGTGATGAACGCCCTCGCGATGCAAAGCGCGCTTGAAGGGCAGGGCATCCACACACGCGTGATCTCGGCCATCCCGATGGATCAGGTTTGCGAGCCCTATATTCGCCGCCGCGCCGTGCGCCACCTTGAGAAAAAACGGGTCGTGATCTTTGCGGCAGGGACCGGAAACCCCTATTTTACCACGGATACTGCGGCCACTTTGCGCGCCAATGAAATGTCCTGCGAGGCGATCTTTAAGGGCACCAAGGTTGATGGCGTTTATGACAAGGACCCCGCAAAATTTGACGACGCCGTGCGCTATGACAACGTGACCTTTGATGAAGTTTTGCAAAAACGTCTGGCTGTGATGGACGCGAGCGCCATTGCTTTGGCGCGTGATAACAATCTGCCGATCATTGTTTTCTCCCTAGATGAACCGGGTGGTTTCAAGGGAATTTTGGCAGGTGAAGGGACGTATACACGGGTGCACGGCTAAAAATTAATCAATTCATACCGAATTGGGTTTCTGGCGCGTGCGTCCTGTTGTCTATACAACCGGTACGCCATGCGGTAAGACGTTTTAAAGTACGTGACACCAAAAAGAGAAGAGCAGAACATGTCCGAAGAATTCGAAATTGATCTTGATGACCTTAAACGTCGTATGGACGGGGGGATTGCCTCCCTTCGGGTCGAATTTGCATCCCTACGGACCGGCCGCGCGTCCGCGAGCATGCTGGAACCCATTATGGTCGATGCCTATGGGCAGAAAACCCCGATCAACCAAGTCGGCACGGTAAACGTTCCTGAGTCGCGCATGGTCACGATCAACGTGTGGGACAAAGCCCTTGTCGGCCCCACCGAAAAAGCCATCCGCGAAAGTGGTCTGGGGATTAACCCCCAGTTAAATGGCACGATTATTATGCTGCCAATTCCGGAGCTTAACGAAGAGCGTCGCCGCGAATTGACCCGCGTTGCCGCGCAATATGCCGAACATGCCCGCGTCGCTGTGCGCAATGTACGTCGCGACGGTATGGACCAGCTCAAGAAAGCCAAAAACGACGGTATGGGCGAAGATGACTTCAAAATCTGGACCGACGAAGTTCAGGATTTGACCAACACATATATCGCCACTGTCGACAAAACGCTTGAAACAAAGCAAGCCGAGATCATGCAGGTTTAAGCAGGCAATAGGGAAGGCACCCCGTGGCCCAAGAGAGCGAAAACAACAGCCCGCACCATGTGGCCATCATTATGGATGGCAATGGTCGGTGGGCCAAGTCTCGAGGGCGGCCGCGCTTATTTGGCCATCACGCGGGCGCCAAACGTGTGCGCGAAATCGTTGAGGCCTGTCCCGATTATGGCGTCAAATATCTTACAATTTTTGCGTTTTCGACTGAAAATTGGAAGCGCACGCAAAGCGAAGTTGCTGGCCTGATGAGCCTGTTTCGCCGTTATATTCAGCGGGAAGCTCAGGCACTTCTTAAGCAAGGCGTGCGCGTTCGATTTATCGGGGACAGATTAAGACTCGACCCTAAGCTGCAGAAACTTATCGATAACCTCGAAACTCTGACCGCCGAAAACGATGGGGTGCATTTAACTATAGCGCTCAATTACGGCGGACGTGACGAGGTTGCCCGTGCGACCAAACGCATGGCGCGCGAAGTGGCCGCAGGGCGCATCGATCCTGAATCCGTTGACGTGGAAACATTGGCGCAATTCCTTGACACGCGGTTCCTCCCAGATCCTGATTTGGTGATCCGGACCTCGGGGGAGGCCCGCATTTCCAACTTCCTTTTGTGGCAATCGGCCTACTCGGAATACGAGTTTACCGACATTTTGTGGCCAGATTTTACGCCTGACGTCTTTGGCGAAATCCTTAAACGTTTTGGCGCACGCGATCGCCGCTTCGGAGCCGTCAGCCTATGAGTCGTTTATCTAAGTGGTCGGATTTAATGCCACGCACGATGTCAGCAATTGTTATGGCAGTTGTTGGGGTTACGGCGGTTTATTCCGGTGGAATTCTGTTCAACACCCTGATTATTCTTAGCCTCACTGCGATGCTGTGGGAGTTGTGGCGGATGATGGCCGAAACCCTCAAGGCGGGGCGAGATTGGCCGATTTTTGCCGCCTACGCCCTTGTGATTGTTTCCGCGTCATGGGCCTTTATCTTTCTGCGAGGTACTCCCAATGGCATTTGGACAATTACAGGTTTGTTTGTCATCGTCGTTCTTACGGATATCTTTGGATATTTCGCGGGCAAAATCTTTGGTGGCCCAAAATTTTGGCCCCTGATTAGCCCGAAAAAGACATGGTCGGGTACGGTCGCGGGATGGGTTTTGGCAGGGATATTTGGCGCGATTGCTGCGCTTTATCCCTATGTTCCCGAGTCGGTTCTGCTTGTCAGCCCCTCAGTCACGGCAACGGCGCTTAGTTTTATGCTTTTGTCTTTTGCGTCTCAGATGGGAGATATCGCCGAGAGTGCCTTGAAAAGGCGCTATAAAATCAAAGACAGCTCCAACCTTATTCCAGGTCATGGCGGGTTTTTGGACCGGTTTGATGGCATGGTCGGCGTGGGCTGCGTGTCGGCGGTCTATATTCTCATCGTCCTTGGCTTCGGCGTTTAAACATGCGCCGCATTTCAATTTTTGGCGCGACGGGCTCGATCGGCCAATCCACCATCGACCTGATCAAACGGGCGCCCGACGCCTATCATGTTGTCGCCCTAACTGGTGGGCGAAATATTGCGCAACTCGCGCGGGATGCCATTGATCTCAAGGCCGAAATCGCTGTGACGGGGTTCGAAACTTGTCTTTCCGATTTGCAAAATGCACTGGCTGGAACGGGCATTGAAGTTGCTGCAGGACCGCAGGCTTTAATCGAGGCGGCGGACCGTCCAACAGATTGGTTCATGAGCGCGATTGTAGGCGCGGCGGGTCTTGCGCCGGGGTTGCATGCTTTGCGCCACGGAGGCGTTTTGGCGCTGGCGAACAAAGAGAGTTTGGTGACGGCGGGCCCGTTGTTGAAATCCGAAGCGGCCAAATATGGCGCGACAATCCTGCCCGTCGACAGCGAGCATTCCGCCGTTTTTCAGGCTTTGGTCGGCGAAGATATTTCGCGCGTGGAGCGTATCATTATTACTGCAAGCGGCGGTGCCTTGCGCACGTGGCCGCTGGAAAAACTGGCGACCGCGACAGTGGCAGAGGCTTGCACCCATCCCAATTGGGATATGGGCCAACGTATTACAATTGACTCCGCTTCTATGTTTAACAAAGCGATGGAGTTGATTGAAACAAAAGAGTTTTTCGGTGTTTCGGCTGATCAAATAGAAGTGCTGGTTCATCCTCAAAGCCTCGTGCATGCGTTGGTTGGATTTGTTGACGGTGGCATAATTGCGCATATGGGGCCGCACGATATGCGCCACGCCATTGGCTATGCACTGCATTGGCCACAACGGGAAAAATTACCCGTTGAGCGATTGGATTTGGCCAAAATCGGCAAGCTTGAATTTTCCGCCCCCGACCTTCAACGTTGGCCTGCGTTGCGTTTGGCGGATGAGGTTATCCGCCGTGGTGGCTTGTCTGGTGCGATTTTCAATGCGGCCAAGGAATGCGCGCTTGATCTGTTTCTCGCGGGCGAGATTGGTTTTCAGGAGATGGCGCAGGTGGTTGAATTGGTGTTGAACAGGCATTGGCAGAATTCCGCAGACAGCCATAAAATTGACGTGATCCCCCTTGATGACGTCCTAAAAGCAGATCACACGGCACGGGTATGGGCGCGTGAATGCGCCAAGACTTTGCATAATTAAGGACAGACCTTGGATTTTTCTTCGATATTCTCTTCACTGGGCGGTGGCGTGTTTACGCTTATTGCTTTTGTCGTGGTTATTTCCGTTATCGTGGCGATCCACGAATACGGGCACTATATCGTTGGGCGGTGGTCTGGAATCTATGCCGACGTGTTCTCGCTTGGGTTTGGCAAAGTTTTGTTTTCGCGGGTCGACCGGCACGGTACAAAATGGCAAGTCGCGGCGCTGCCGTTTGGCGGATATGTAAAGTTTCGCGGGGATGCAGATGCGGCCAGTGGCAAAGATGGCGAGGCCATGGTGGGTCTGTCGGATGCCGAATTGCGTCACACAATGCATGGCGCACCTTTGTGGGCACGGACGGCAACCGTTGCTGCGGGGCCGTTGTTTAATTTCGCCCTGTCAATTTTGATCTTCGCTGGTTTGGCCATGTCTGTCGGGGTGGAAAAATCGCCGCTAACGGTTGGCGAAGTTATTGAATTACCAGCAGGAACTGGAGATTTACGTGCCGGAGACGTGTTGCTTTCGGTCGAAGGGCTTTCACTAGACGGGTCCGAAGGCTTGCGCACCACATTTGACGCACTCAAAACAAACTCGGCACTCTTATCTTATGAAATCACCCGTGAGGGACAGGAAATGACCGTTTTGGGGCCTCAACTCCAACCCGCTTTGGTCAGTGCTGTATCCCCCGACAGCGCGGCCTATGAGGCAGGGCTTGAAGAGGGCGATGTCATCCTTTCCATCAACGAGGAGCCGATCTCTTATTTTGGCCAGTTGATCCCCATTGTTGAGGCCTCGGCGGGTGCGCCGCTCAATTTGATGGTCTGGCGCGCAGGGGCGGAAATGCCTTTTGTGCTTAATGCTCAACGCAGGGATTTACCCACCGCAGACGGTGGTTTTGAAACCCGTTGGTTGATGGGAATTAGCGGGCGGTATGCGTTTACACCGCTCAATGAGGCCGTTGGTCCCGTTGAGGGTTTGACGCTTGGATTTAATGCCACCAAACGCGTGATAACCCAGTCGCTTTCAGGGATGTATCACATGGTGGCTGGGAAAATTTCGACCTGTAATATCTCGGGACCCATTGGTATCGCCAAAGTAAGCGGGCAGGCGGCTCAAGGCGGCATCAGCGATTTTATCAGTTTTATCGCGGTGATTTCCACGGCCATTGGTCTGATGAATCTGTTCCCCATTCCAGTTCTAGATGGAGGACATTTGGTGTTTTATGCCTATGAAGCCATTTTCCGTAAGCCGCCAAATGACACTTGGGTGCGTGGCCTGATGACAATCGGGTTGGGGCTTATTTTGTCGCTCATGGCGTTGGGGTTGTTCACAGATTTGGTCTGTTAATCAACAAAAAGTTAATATAGCCCAATTTGTGCCATATTTCTTGCCTACAGTGGATTGGAATAGTCAATACACGAGGTCTAACATGCAAACGATTAACAACGGATACCGCGGACTTTCCCTTCTTGTGGGGCTCAATATGGATCGCCTGATTGTTTCTGGCGCGATGGTCGCAGCTTTAATGCTTGGGGCGTTTGTATCGGTGAACCTCGCGATTTAAGACGGGGCAAAACAGCGATCAAACGCTGGGTTGTAGCTAAATTTTGTACGAATAGTAGAAAGCGTCCCTTGGGGCGCTTTCTTGCTTTTGACATAGGGGGCTTTTCCCGTTAGTTAGGGCGGACCTAGGGTTTTATACGGATGGAAGTCCATGAGTGATTTCGCCACCGATGCGTTCAAAAGCATCGTGACGCTTAAGAGGGCGCTTTGCCGCGTCTCAGCGTTTCTTTTTCTTTTTATTTCAGCTGTTTGCACGGTTGTTCCCTCTGGTGCGGAGGCGCAGGACTATACGTTCTCGTCCTTTTCCATCGACGGGAATTTACGCGTGGATTCCGCGACAATCATGACCTACATGGGAATCGTCCAAGGCCAAACCCTGTCGGCGGGCGAATTAAACGCAGCCTACCAAAACTTGGTCGGGTCGGGTTTGTTTGAATCCGTCGAAATCAACCCGCGTGGCAATACCTTAGGCGTTAGGGTCGTCGAATACCCAACAATCAACCAAATTTCGATTGAGGGAAATAAGCGTATCAAGGACGACGCGCTCTTTACGGTGGTACGTTCGCAGCCTCGGTTGGTTTTCAATCCAACAGTGGCCGAGCAGGATGCCGCCTCCTTGGTTGAGGCTTATGAAATCGGTGGACGCCTTGCGGCCACTGTCACGCCACGGATCATCCGCCGGTCTGAAAATCGCGTCGATTTGGTGTTTGAAGTTACCGAGGGCCAAACGGTTGATATCGAGCGCCTCACGTTTGTGGGCAACCGCGCCTATAGTGACACGCGATTGCGCCGTTTGCTTGGCACCAAACAGGCTGGTATCTTTCGCACCTTTGTGAAATCGGACACGTTTGTTGCGGATCGTATTGAATTTGATAAGCAAGTCTTAACGGAATTCTATACGGCGCGCGGGTTCGTCGACTTTGAGGCCGTTTCCGTCACCAGCGAACTTTCCCGTGAACGCGACGGTATTTTTGTGACCTTCCGGATCAAAGAGGGCCAGCAGTTTAGTTTTGGTAATTTAACGGTTTCGTCGGAATTCGCCAATATTGACCCGGCAAAGTATCAAAGACTGATCAAAATTAAGTCGGGCAAAGACTTTTCGCCGGCACGCATTGAAGCCGCCATTCTACGGATGGAAAACAAAGCGCTCAAAGATGGCCATGATTTTGTCCGCGTGGACCCACAGATCGTGCGTAATGATCGCACACGGACGCTGGATGTTGAATTTGCTCTGGTGCGAGGACCGCGGATTTTTATCGAGCGTATCGATATCGAGGGCAACACCACGACGCTTGACCGCGTTGTGCGCCAACAGTTCCGCGCCGTAGAGGGCGACCCGTTTAATCCGCGTGAAATCGCCCAATCTGCGGAACGTGTGCGTGCGCTTGGGTATTTCGAAGACGCCGAAGTGAACACACGCGAAGGAAGCACGTCAGACAATGTTATCGTCGATGTTGATGTGGTTGAAACCACCACGGGTTCGTTAAATCTGGGTGTCGCCTATAGTACGAATGACGGTCCCGGATTGAACCTTGGCTATACGCAAACCAACTTGTTGGGCCGTGGGCAAACCTTCAGTTTCGAGATCAGCACTGTTTCCGATGAAAATTCTGTTAATGTTGCTTTCTCGGAGCCATATCTCTATGGGCGGGATTTGCGGTTTGACATTGATCTAGGCCGTATCACGACGAGCAATACAACGCAGCAATATGATACCACGCGGGATACAATCTCTCCTTCGATTGATTTCCCCGTCAGCGAACGCGGGCGTTTGGGGCTGAGATATCGGTTCCTCGATACGTCGCTCTATAACTCAAGCATCGATAACTCGCGCTTGGTGAATGCGGACGTGGGGGAACGCTCGGACAATGTTCTGGGGTATTTCTATACTTTCGACTCGCGGCGCAGCAAAATTGACGAAGATTACAGTTATGTTTTGCGGTTTGGACAAAACTTTGGCTACATAGACGATGATCCCTTTATGCGTGCGACACTTTTAGCAGGGGCCGAAACCAACGCTTTGGACGGTCTCGTAACTTTGCGCGCCATTGTGGAAGCGGGGTCGTATACTGTTTATAATGGTGGGAAATCCCGCATTACCGATCGCTATTCGCAAACAACCCGTAAGATGCGCGGGTTCGAGAACTTTGGCACGGGACCACGTGACCTGAACGCCGTGAACCAAGACTCTCTTGGCGGCAATCTGTTTTCGGTTCTGCGCCTCGAAGCCGATTTCCCGATTGGGCTTCCCGAAGAATACGGGATTTCTGCGGGTCTTTTCTTTGACGTTGGCTCGATTTGGGGTTTGGATGACACGGCGGGTGGCCCGACCGATGCGGCCTGTCCCGTCACAGATTGTACGGTGGATGATGCGTTCCACTTACGGTCCGTGGTTGGATTTGCGGTGTATTGGAATACACCGTTGGGGCCTTTGCGGTTTAACTTCACCAAAGCAATCAAGAAAGAAGTCTATGATGTGGAGCAGCCGTTTGAACTTACTGTTACAACTAGGTTCTAAGTGGGGCATTGGCGGTTTCGGTCAGCGTTTTATGGCGCTCTCTAGGGCGATTTTGGCCGCAATCTGCGTCATTGCATTTTGCGGTTTCCCTGCGTTGGCACAGAGTCCGGACAGCACAATAGGCGGATCACACGCTGAGGCCGGTGTCACGGACGCATTGGATATTCAGGCAATTGTTCAAGGCAGTTTTGTTATTTTGGACCCTGAACGCCTGTACGCGGAATCCGCGTTTGGGTTGCGAATTCAAGAAGAGGTCAAGGCACTCGCCAAAGAAATCCAGTTGGAAAACGGCAAGTTGACTCGGGATTTAGAGACCGAAGAATTGCGCTTACTTGAACGACGCGCGGTTTTGTCTCCAGACGAATTCCGTGTCCTCGCCGATGCTTTTGACGACAAGGTGCAAGGCATTCGTGATGCTCAGGAACGCAAAGGCCAAGAACTCGGTAAGCGGGCAAGTGAGGGGCGGCAAGGGTTCAACGATGCCAGTCTCCCTATTTTGCGGAAAATCCTAAGAGAGCGCAATGCCTTGGGAATTCTGGATTCTCGTGTGATTTTACTGCCCGATCCCACGATCGATATTACAAACGAAGCCATTTTACGTGTGGATCAGGTTTTGCAGGATGGCAAACCGTAAGGCGTGGTTTTCACGGGGTTAGCGCTATTGAATGCGCGGCCCAGTTTTGGTACTCAAAGAACATAATAAAAACGCGAAGCGACTGGAGCCTCCATGCAATCCAAAGACATGACCCAAGCAGATCTTGACCTTATTCAACGCATTATTCCCCATCGGTACCCGTTTTTATTAGTGGATAAAATGAAGGACATCGATCCTGGAAAAAGCGCGGTTGGTGTTAAGAATGTAACGATAAACGAACCGCATTTTCAGGGTCACTTCCCCGGGGCGCCGATCATGCCGGGCGTGATGATCATCGAAGCCATGGCGCAATCCGCGGCTGTGCTGGTTGGTCTGTGGCTCGAAATGGTCGACAAGCCACTGTTGGTGTATTTCATGTCTGTGGACAACGGCAAGTTCCGCCAGAAAGTTGTGCCCGGCGATGTCCTTGAGTTGCATGTGACCGTCGTAAAGGCGCGCGGGATGATTTGGAAATTCCACGGTGACGCGAAGGTTGACGGCAAAATTGTCGCTGAAGCGGATTTCACTGCAATGATTGATTTGCAGGGTGAGGGCTAACTTTTGAGAATTGATCCCAGCGCCAATATCCACCCTTCCGCGGTTGTAGAAGACGGTGCGATCATCGGGCCGGCCTGTGTTGTCGGGCCATTTTCGCATATCGGGGCGGATGTGACTTTGGCGCGGGGTGTCGTTCTCAAGAGTCATGTCGTGTTGGCGGGAATAACTGAAATCGGCGAAGATTGCGAGATTTTCCCCTTTGCCACGATTGGTGAAGTGCCACAGGACCTCAAATTCGACGGCGAAAAAACCCGCTTGATCGTGGGGGCGCGCAATCGTATCCGCGAGGGTGTCACGATGAATACTGGCACCACTGGCGGCGGCGGCATCACCCGCGTGGGCGACGATTGCCTGTTTATGACAGGCGCTCATGTGGGCCATGACACCACGGTCGGTAACCGCGTGATTCTTGCCAACCATGCCGCACTTGCGGGGCATTGTGTGGTGGCGGATGACGTTATCATTGGGGGCCTTTCAGGCATTCATCAATTCGTTCGACTGGGCCGTGGTGCGATCATTGGTGCCGTCACTATGGTGACCAATGATGTCATTCCCTATGGGCTTGTGCAGGGGCCGCGTGGCGAATTGGACGGGCTTAACTTGGTCGGGCTTAAGCGGCGGGGTGTGTCGCGGGCTGATATTTCCGCGTTGCGCGCAGCGTTTCAGATGTTGCGGCAAGGTGAAGGCCAGTTCCAAGAACGCGCTATGCGCCTTTCAGAAGATTACGACAGCACCTATGTGGATGAAATTACGCAGTTTATTTTAGGGGAAAGCGATCGCGGCTTTCTGACTCCAAGCTAGTGGCGGCCGACGCACCAAACCGCCTTGCGGTGCTTGCAGGGCGCGGGGATTTACCGCTCCAAGTCGCCGCGCGGGAAGCCGACAGTTTTGTTGTGACGTTTCAGAGTGTTGAGACAAATGCACAGCCTGACTATGAAGCCCGCTTTGAAAAACTCGGCGGGTTGTTCAAGGAATTGCACAAGCAGGGCGTCAAACGGGTGTGTTTTGCGGGAGGTCTTCGACGCCCTGCGCTGAATCCGTTGCGTTTTGATGCAACGATGATGCGTTTGGCGCCACGTTTGATTGCAGCCATGAAGGGCGGCGACGATCACATCTTGCGCATTGTCGTGGAGGTCTTTGAGGACGCGGGGTTTACCGTTGTTGGTGCCCATGAAATTTGCCCCGAAATTTTAGCCACCGAAGGGCTTATTGCGGGGGAGGCGCCCAGCGAGCAGGCCTTGAGGGATATGGATCGTGCGCACGCCATTCTTACGGCGCTGTCACCGGTGGATGTGGGGCAGGGCTGTGTTGTTGCCAATGGGCTTTGTTATGGCATTGAAACCATTCAAGGCACGGACGCGATGCTTAGCTTTATCGCGCAAAACACGCTCTCCCGGCAGGGCGTCCTGATGAAGCGTGCAAAAGTCGGCCAAGAGTTGCGGGTGGATATGCCCGCGATTGGGCCTGAAACCTTGCACGGGGCCCATAGCGCGGGTTTGGCGGGGGTTGTAGTGCAGGCTGGGCAGGTAATGATTGTGGATCCGGTTGAAACCTGTGCGTTGGCCAAGGAACTTGGCCTTTTTATCTATGGCGAGGCCCGCTAATGCGGGTCTTCCTTATTGCGGGCGAGCTTTCGGGGGACAAACTTGGCGCGGCCTTGATGCGGGGGCTAAAGTCGCGGTTGCCTGACGTGGAGTTTCGCGGTGTTGCGGGGCCGATGATGCAGGCCGAAGGAATGCCCTCCTTGTTTGAAATGTCCGAACTTTCGATCATGGGGATTGTCGAAGTTCTGCCGAAATATTTCGCCCTAAAACGTCGTATTCGTGAGACGGCTCAAGCAGCGCTCGACTGGAAAGCGGATGTCGTCATCAGTATTGATAGCCCTGACTTTTGTTTGCGGGTGGCGAAAATCCTCAAGGCGCAAAGTAATATTCCAACGGTGCATTATGTCGCTCCCAGTGTTTGGGCGTGGCGCGAGGGGCGCGGGCCGAAGATGGCGAAGGTGATTGACCACGTCTTGGCGCTGTTGCCATTTGAGCCGCCCTTGATGCAGAAATCGGGCATGACCTGCGACTTTGTCGGCCATCCGATCGTGGCGGAACCAAAAGCAACTCAAGCCGATGCGGATGCGTTTCGCGCCTCGCACGGGCTCTCTTCTGAGACGCCCTTGATCTTGGCGCTTCCGGGATCGCGACGTGGCGAAGTGAGCCGTTTAGGCGGTATTTTTGGTGCCGCCCTCGCACAAGCCGTCAAGGAAATCCCGAAAGCGCGTGTTGTGTTGCCCATCGCTCCGGGTGTCCGCAATCTGGTGCGCGAATTGGTTGCCGAATGGGATATCACCCCGCCCGTCATCCTGCTGGAAACCGACAGCAGCGCGGCTGGGCAGGCCGAAAAACGCGCAGCATTTGCTGCGGCGGATATTGCCCTCGCGGCATCAGGCACCGTTTCACTTGAGCTGGCCCATGCGCGCACGCCGATGGTGATCGCCTATGATATGAATTGGCTCAGCCGGAAAATGATTGCGCGGTTGTTGAAGGTCGACACGGTGACCTTGGTGAACCTTGTGACTGAACGCCGTGATGTTCCCGAGTTTTTGGGCGAAAATTGCCGACCCGAAAATATCGCGCCAGCCCTTGTTGATCTTTGGAAATCGCCACAGGGCCAATTGGCCTCAATGGAGATTACGATGGAAAGACTTGGTGAAGGTGGCGAAGATCCTGGTGCGCGTGCCGCAGAGTCCGTGATCGTCGCCCTCGCGCGTTAATTACCGCGCCAAATCCAGCCGCCCCCGAAAATACGACTGCTGTCATTGTCATAGAACACGCAGGCTTGACCGGGCGAGACGCCTTCTTCCGCCGAGAGCAATTCCACCGTTGCTTCGGTTTCGGAAATTGGACGCAAGATCGCGTCACGTGGCGGGCGGGTCGAGCGCACTTTGACGGAAATATGCCACTCTTTTTGGCTCATCAACGGTTCATCATTAAGCCAGTTGATTTCGCGAATAGGAATGATCCGTGTCGAGAGCGCCGATTTCGGCCCCACGATCACGTGTTTCTTTTCGGGATCAAGCTTCACCACATAGATCGGATCGGTCAGGCCGCCAATGCCAAGGCCACGGCGTTGACCGATGGTATAATGGATCACGCCCTTGTGGCTGCCCACAACATTGCCGTCCAAATCCACGATATCACCGGGATCGGCGGCTTCGGGGCGCAACTTAAGAATGACGCTGGCGTAATTCCCGTCGGGCACGAAACAAATGTCTTGGCTGTCGGGCTTGTCCGCAACAACGAGGCCGTATTTTTGCGCCAGTTTTCGGGTTTCGTCCTTGCTCGCCAAATGGCCCAAGGGAAAGCGCAAATAAGACAGCTGGTCTTCGGTTGTCGAGAACAGAAAATAACTTTGATCGCGGTTGGCATCGGTTGCACTGTGCAGCTCAGGGCCGTTGTCGCCCATTTTGCGTTGGATATAATGGCCGGTCGCCATGCAATCGGCATCCAAGTCCTTGGCGGTTTCCAAGAGATCCTTGAATTTCACACGCTCGTTGCAGCGAATGCACGGCACGGGCGTCGCACCCGCAAGATAGGCATCGGCGAATTCGTCAATCACGGCATCTTTAAAAATGTTCTCATAATCAAGCACGTAATGTGGGAAGCCCATTTCCTCGGCAACGCGGCGCGCATCATGAATATCCACGCCCGCACAACAGGCGCCTTTTTTGGCCAGCGCAGCACCGTGATCATACAGCTGGAGTGTCACCCCAACCACGTCATAGCCCTCATCTGCGAGCATTGCGGCCACTACAGAGCTGTCCACGCCACCCGACATTGCAACCACAACGCGTGTCTGGGAGGGCGGTTTGGCAAAGCCAAGAGAGTTAACGGGGTGGGTCGAATCCAACGGCATCTTAATTATCCTAAACAAGGTCCTGCAGAATATAAGAAAATGCGAACTACTAACAAGGGGGCGTTTCATTCTCTCTTAAGGCTGTTTAGGCAAATTCACCTCATGGAAATCGAGGGGAATGGTATGTTTTTGAAAAAAGTTGAGGGCCCGCGTGCAGTTACGCTGCCCGATGGGTCCGTATTAACCCGTGCGGATTTGCCGCCGGAGCAGACCCAACGTTGGGTTGCGAGCCGTAAAGCAGCGGTGGTTCGGGGGGTCGCCTATGGGTTGATTCCCTTAAAAGAAGCCTTGGAAAGGTATGGCTTGAGCGAAGAGGAGTTCGAATCATGGGTCGAAGCCATCGAAAAACACGGTGAATCGGCCCTAAAGTCCACAGCATTGCAAAAATATCGACAACTTTAGGTTGTTAATGGTAATGTTTCTCAATTGGTAACTTGTAGTTAACCAATTTTAGCCAGTGTCGAATGAAGAAGAAGGGTTACCAGCGGAGATTAACAAAATGCGAGTCCTCTTAGTAGAAGACGATCCAACTACATCTAAAAGCATCGAACTGATGCTCACTCATGCGAATCTAAATGTCTATTGTACCGATCTTGGGGAAGAAGGTATCGATCTTGCGAAATTGTATGACTACGATTTGATTTTGCTCGATCTTAATTTGCCGGACATGAACGGACACGAAGTGCTTCGACAACTTCGTTTGGCACGTATCGATACGCCTATCCTCATTCTGACGGGCGAAGATGATACCGAGAACAAGATCAAAGGTTTTGGTTTTGGAGCGGATGATTACATGACGAAACCTTTTCATCGTGAAGAATTGGTTGCACGAATTCATGCCATCATTCGTCGCTCAAAAGGCCACTCCCAGTCGGTCATTAGTACCGGCAAGATTTCGGTCAACCTTGATGCGAAAACCGTCGATGTTTCGGGTAAAACGGTGCATTTGACGGGTAAAGAATACCAAATGCTAGAGCTTCTCTCCCTTCGTAAGGGGACAACTCTCACCAAAGAGATGTTCCTTAACCATCTCTATGGCGGCATGGATGAACCAGAGCTTAAAATTATCGACGTGTTTATTTGTAAACTTCGCAAAAAACTCGCCGAAGCAACAACTGGGGATAATTACATCGAAACTGTTTGGGGGCGCGGCTATGTTTTGCGCGATCCACAGCCAATGGAACTTGAGGAACCCCTTGCCGTTGGTGCCTAACTTGCAAACCATGTTCAGTTTTTAGGTGTAAGAAAACTGTACATGCTCTTTCTCTTCCGCTGGACCTCACTTGTCTTGACGCATAGTTTGCTCTCATGGCAAGCGAGGTCCAATGGAACAGAAAAAACCACAAGACATGATCGAATCTGAAGCGAAGATCGAACTCGTGCGCCTTGCAAAAATATTGTCGAAAGCCAATTCTGACTATCATGGCCTAGACGCGCCCACCTTGTCGGATGCTGAGTATGATGCTCTCAAACGCCGAAACAGCGAGATAGAAGCTCGATTTCCCGCTCTAAGGCACTTCGATAGCCCGAGTGAGAAAATTGGTGCCCCTGCGGAATCCGGGTTTGGCAAAATCACCCATACAATTCGAATGCTCTCTCTTGGAAATGCGTTTGAGGAGCCCGATGTCGAAGACTTTGATGCGCGTATTCGAAAGTTTCTGGGCTATTCTACGACCGAGGCTTTGGAATTTACTGCTGAGCCCAAAATTGATGGCCTGTCGCTTTCGCTACGGTATGAAGACGGTCAACTCGTACATGCTGCGACGCGTGGGGACGGCTCAATCGGTGAGAATGTTACCGAAAACGCGCGAACGATATCTGATATCCCACAAGAACTATTCAACGCGCCCTCTATCCTTGAGGTTCGCGGTGAAGTGTACATGTCTCATCAAGACTTTCAGAACTTGAATGAACGCCAGATTGCAAACGGAGAAAAAACCTTTGCCAATCCGCGCAACGCTGCCGCTGGTTCCCTTCGTCAACTGGATTCAAAGATCACCAAAGGCCGACCGTTAAAGTTTTTTGCCTATGCGTGGGGAGAGCTTTCAGAGCCACTGGCAGAAACGCAATTCAATGCGATTTCGCGTTTAAAAGCATTTGGCTTTTCAGTAAACGATCTGACGGAAATATGTCAGGGGCCACAAGAGCTTTTGGCTCATTACAAATCTATCGAGCAGTCCCGAGCCTCGCTTGGTTATGATATTGACGGCGTCGTGTATAAAGTGAACCTCCTGACTTTGCAAAAACGATTGGGATTTCGAAGCACAACGCCTCGCTGGGCGATCGCACATAAGTTCCCTGCCGAACTTGCTTGGACACGCCTCGAAAAAATTGAAATCCAAGTCGGAAGAACAGGGGCGCTTTCTCCCGTGGCAAGGCTTTCGCCGGTTACCGTTGGCGGCGTTGTGGTGAGTAACGCGACTCTTCACAATGAGGACTATATTCAGGGGCGTGGAAACAAAGGTGAATTAATTCGAGACGGCAAAGATATCCGTGAAGGTGACTGGGTCCAAGTCTATCGTGCGGGCGACGTTATTCCAAAAATTTCGGACGTAGATTTATCCAAAAGGCCTGTTGATAGCCAACCGTTTGTTTTCCCAGAAGTTTGTGAAGTTTGTCAGTCTCCGGCCATCCGAGAAGAGGGCGATGCTGTTCGTAGATGCACAGGTGGTATTATTTGTGCCGCACAAGTCGTTGAAAAGTTAAAGCATTTTGTTTCCCGGTCTGCATTCGATATCGAGGGGCTCGGGGCCAAACAAATTGAGCTGTTTTACAAAGATGGATGGATAGAAAGCCCCGCTGATATTTTTACCCTGCGCGAAAGATACGAAAATGGCCTGAATCAGCTTAAAAACCGAGAGGGTTGGGGAGGTAAATCAGCCGCTAACTTGTTTGATGCAATAGATGCAAAGCGCCAGATTCCCCTCGCGAAGCTTATTTTTTCCCTTGGAATTAGGCATGTCGGTGAAAGTTCAGGTGTACTTTTAGCTAAACATTATCAGTCGTGGTCTAAATTTGTAGCGGGCCTCACATCTGTGACCGTTGGCGGTGGCGACGCTTGGGATGATCTTTTGTCAATTGATGGCGTTGGAGTTGTCATGGCAACGTCTCTCGTGGCCGCATTTCAAAACCCGCGAGAACGCGTTGCAATTGACGCACTCATCTCCCAATTAACACCATTGGATGCGGTATTCAAAGAGGTGGAAAGTAGTCCCGTGGTTGGAAAAATAGTTGTATTCACAGGTACTTTGGAGAAGATGAGTCGCGCAGAAGCCAAGGCGCGCGCTGAAGATCTTGGAGCAAAAGTTTCTGGAAGCGTGTCCAAAAAAACTGATTTGCTTGTTGCCGGCCCAGGCGCTGGATCCAAAGCGAAGAAAGCTGAAGATCTAGGAATAGAAGTCATTGATGAAGATGCATGGCTGGCCATGATCGAAGGGCTATGAGTTCACGTCCAGAAGGGCTTTTCCCATTGTTTTCTGATTTGAAAACACTGGACGGCGTCGGCCCAAAAGCGTCGGAAAACTTCGCGCGAATGAGTATTGGTAAACCGCGTGACCTTCTGTTTTTGTTGCCCTTTTCTGGGGTTGATCGACGTCCGATTACGAGTGTTATAGGGGCCGATGCTCCATGCGTTGTTACTGTTGAAGTCGAAATTCTGAATCACAAACCTGCGGTTAGTCGTGGTCGACCGTACCGGATTTATGTTCAGGATGCGCAAACCACGCTCCAACTGGTGTTTTTTCACGCAAGGCAGGACTATCTTGAAAAAATTCTGCCTATAGGTGAGCGCCGAATTGTATCGGGAAAGCTTGAGGTTTTTGATGGCATAGCCCAAATTGTTCATCCGGATCATATAGTTGAATTAGCGGACGCCACGTCGATCCCTGAGTTTGAGCCCGTTTACCCTTCTACAGTGGGAATTACCCAAAAAGTTATCAGCAAAGCTGTCGCCGCGACTCTGGAACGTCTGCCTGAACTCGGGGAATGGATCGATCCATCCTTAAAGGGAGAGCGAGGATGGGGGGGCTGGAAAGAAAGCTTAAATGCGGCACACAATCCACAGAACAACCAAGATTTGTCGCCAGAGAGCATGTCTCGACAAAGGTTAGCCTACGATGAGTTTTTTGCCCATCAATTGACACTTGCGCTTGCTCGGAATGCTGCGCGGAAATTGAAAGGGAAAGAGACAAAGGGGGAAGGCCTCCTATTTGATAGGGTTCTGAAAACACTTCCTTTTGTTCCGACAGAAGCCCAGTATCGCGCAATCGAGGAAATTCGTTTTGATATGGCACAACCGTATCGGATGAACCGGCTTTTGCAGGGGGATGTTGGAGCAGGAAAAACTCTGGTTGCGCTGGCCGTTTTATTAAATGCGGTCGAGTCTGGCGGGCAGGGTGTGATGATGGCCCCAACCGAGATTCTTGCGCGCCAGCATTTAGAGGGGCTGCGTCCGCTTGCGCAAACTGCGGGTGTGAATATTGAGATTCTTACGGGGCGAGACAAAGGCAAAGAGCGTACGAAAAAGCTTGAGGCTTTAGCATGTGGCGCCATTCAGATTTTGGTTGGAACGCATGCAGTGTTCCAAGATGACGTTGTTTTTAATGATTTACGCTTAGCGGTCGTCGACGAACAGCACCGATTTGGCGTGGAGCAACGGGCGCGGTTGGGAGCTAAGGGGAAGCGCGCGGACGTATTAGTTATGACGGCGACGCCGATTCCCCGAAGCCTAGCCTTGGCGCAATTCGGTGATTTAGATGTTTCCATTCTAGATGAAAAACCGGCGGGACGGCAGCCTATTTCAACGGTTATGGTCACAACAGGGCGTATAGACGAGATTGTTAGCAGCCTGCGAAAAGCCGTTTCAAAAGGTAAGCAAGCATATTGGGTTTGCCCCCTTGTGGAAGAGAGCGAGTTGATCGACATGACCGCTGCCGAAGATCGGTTCAAGGCTCTACGAGCCGAATTGGGAGAAAACGTGGTTACTTTGGTGCATGGGCAAATGCCATCACAGGAAAAAGACCAAGCAATGGCGCAGTTTGTTGCGGGTGAACGGTCTGTGTTGGTTGCAACGACGGTCATTGAGGTCGGTGTTGATGTACCAAATGCAACTATTATGGTGATTGAGCGCGCCGAGAGCTTTGGTCTAGCGCAACTTCATCAATTGCGGGGGCGTGTAGGGCGTGGCGCCGGGAAGTCGACATGTGTTCTTCTTTACCAGCCACCGTTAAGTAAAACGGGGCAGCGCCGTCTCGAAATATTACGCGAAAGCGAAGACGGGTTTCGGATTGCGCAGGAAGATTTGGAGATACGGGGGGCTGGGGATGTCATTGGAACCGCGCAATCGGGTATACCGCGCTTTGCAATTGCAGACCTAGAGCGACAAGCCGCGCTTATGGCCATTGCGCAGAAGGATGCGCGTACGCTTTTGACTTTGGACCCCGAGTTGATCAGCCCACGTGGTCAGGCTGCGCGTTCACTTTTGTGGTTAATGGAGCAAGATAAGGCAATTCGTTTAATTTCAGTGGGTTAGTCATATTTTTCGACATCGCGTTCTCATTTGTTCACTAATGTTCTCATTTAGTTCTTTACTTCCTGTTCATAAGGTGAGAACAAAGAGGCAACTAAAGTGTGAAGGTGGAGATGAAAATGTTTAGCGAACTTAAAAAAATTATAAGCCGCTCTTCGGGAACTCTGTTGCAGGATGCAGCAGGCTTGTCGGCTGTTGTTTTCATGTTGCTTGGGGCACTTTTTCTACCTGGCTTTGCCTAGTTTGCACTGCCTGTCTGACCCCGCCCAGTGAAGTCGATTTTACGCATCTTGTCCCCATTGTGATGCGCAATCTCATGAAACTGCCTGTTCATATCTTTTCTGTAAGTGCCTCTTCCAGAAACGCAACGAACTTTCGCTGGGCATACTCGCCGCCGTTCCTTCCCTAGGGACGGCGGCTTTTTATTTGAAGTTGTAGGCGATCCGAATGCCGCCCCACAGTCTTCCCTGCACAATAATTGGTGCCGACAAATCTTTCATCATCGTGAATTCGCCGCCTCCCATGTCCCGCCGATAGACTTGGAGGAGGAATGGTTCATTGTTGTTTCCGGACTTTAGCCCAACGCGGTCATCGAAAATGCGTCGATTTCGGCAATTGGCTGTATTCCAAGCCGGGTCGTGGCTTGGTTTCTGCGAAAACTTTTTATTGTGGGTCGGCAAATATCCGTTCCGGTCCACACATGCGCAAAACACGATCCGTTCGTCAAATGTTAGAACCTCTTCCTGGATTATCGGCAACACACGGTCCATGAAGGATGTGAATGGTGCCATTTTTTGCACAGGGTTCGTTCCTGCAATGTCAGAATAGGTTTGGTCAAAGAGTTGGCTCATTCCAATAGCACCTTCAATTATACCAGCTTCAAAGGTATTTGAAACCATCGTGGCGCGCTCTTTGACAAGGTTGATAAACGAAATGTCGTCGCTTGTTCCTCCCATTTCTACTGTTGTTTGAACAATGCTTTCCGAGCGATCAATGAGAGCCTGCACGCGGGTAAATGCCTGTGAAATGCCTTCCGCCGCCTCTTCAACCGAGCCTCCAATAAGATTGAAACTGGGTTCAAACTCCTGACCGGCAGCACGCACATTCTCGGCGTCCGCGGCGATCTGGCTTGCCTGCGCCATGGAGAGTTTTACGCTTTCAGAAATACTAGTAAGGGCGGTATCTGTAAGTTCGGCGCCCGTTAGAACGCTGGTTGCCTTTTCGGAAATACCGCCAGCTTCGGTTTTCATCGACCCGATCCATCCCGACAGGGACGTAATATTGTCGGATATCCCCGCCGCAGCGGCAGCTGTCTTATGGGATAACTCGTTAATGGCTTCGGCCACAACGGCAAACCCGCGCCCTGCATCGCCCGCGCGCGCGGCCTCAATCTTGGCATTAATCGCTAGAATATTCACTTGTCTGGCGATTTTTGCGATGGCGTCGTTGTTCTCTTGGACCCCGAGAAGGGTAGCCTCGACGGTTGTCATACGTTCGTCAATGGTTTGAACCCATTCGGCGACGTCTTTCGTCTGGCCAGAGGTCTTGCGGATATCCGCCATTGAGGTTTCAACAGCCCCATTCATTTGAAAGGAAGCATCGCTCACCTTCTTCACGGCCAGAAGCACCGCAGAATTTGCCTCACTTACTCGAGCCGCCCCTTTGCGGACTTCGGCAAGCGTCCCTAATTGGCTATGCGTTTTTTCATTGATGAGGTCGAGAAAACCCGCAATATCAACAATTTCATACCCCAGAGCAGAAGCCGTTCGGGACAAGGCACTGATGCGGCTGTCCACGGCTTGTCCATTTACAAATTCCGGCGCGGGAATCATTGGCGTCTCCATTTTACGTTTGATAACGCTTAAAGGAGCAGCCTTGCGAAAGTGTTAAGCGCAGTTTTGCGCGCGTGTTTTTTCAATCGCATCCAGCGTGGCGTCGAGCGACAAAAGGATAGAGGCGTGCCGGTTTTTGTACTCGCGCGCGGGCAAAAGAACCTCAAACCCCTCAAAGCGCCCCGTCGGCACGGGGCCGTCTTTTTTGAGCATATCGTGCAATGCGGTGCGCGTCGCGTGGACCTCGTTAAAGCTCGCGCCAACGATGTTTTGCGCCAAAATTGAGGCTGCAGCTTGCCCAAGAGCACAGGCCTTTACATCTTGACCAAACGCGGTAATCTTCCCGTCTTCCACCTCAATATCGACAGTTACGGTTGATCCACAAAGAGGCGCCCGTTTTTTCGCCGTGGCATCCGGTAGCTCAAGGCGATCCGTCAGGCCAATATTCGCTGCAAGCGCCAAAATGCGCGCGGAATAGAGTTTTATGAGGTCGGTATCGGGCATCGTGGGTCCTTTGGTGTTTAAATCTGCGCACCTTTGTCTTAGATAAGCGCTGAAGCCCGTAAAACACAAGGTGTTGCCATGAAATTTGATCCAGAGACACTCGTCTATAACGACCAAGGCCTGATTCCAGCGATTGCGCAGGATGAAACGGGCGCCGTTTTGATGATGGCGTGGATGAATATCGAGGCGGTGAAGCGCACGCTTGAAACCCGCCGCGTGACCTATTGGAGTCGCTCACGGCAGGCGTTTTGGATCAAGGGCGAAACCAGTGGCCACATCCAGCGTTTGATTGATCTGCGCGTGGATTGTGATGCGGATTGCCTGTTGATGATTGTCGAGCAGGAAGGCCCTGCGTGTCATACCAATCGGCGCTCGTGTTTTTACACCTCTGTGCTTGAGGGCGACAATGTCGAACTCATGGCGCCGATGGCCTAAAGGCCCACCATAGCGCGGATATCCTCGGGCGATTTCCCGTCGGCGCGAAACTTGGCAATGGCGCGCGCGTCGTCCCGTTTGGCGAGGCGTTTACCGTCATCATCACGGATCAGTTTATGGTGGTGGTATTTAGGTGAAGGGAGGCCGAGAAGCTTTTGTAAAGCCACGTGAATCTTAGTTGCCTGAAAGAGGTCTTGGCCGCGGATTACATGGCTGACCTCCTGTGCTGCATCGTCCAAAACTACCGACAAATGATAGCTTGTGCCCATGCCCTTGCGGGCCAAAACGATGTCACCAACCTCTGTAATAAGCTCATCAACGGTAAAGAAAACCTCGCCCGTTTCGCCGTTCGGGCCTTCGCCGGTTTCAATGAAGGAGAACCCCATTCCAGCCGACGTTTTCTCGGCCAATCGCGCCACAGAGCGCATGCGCAACCGTAGAGTTTGCGCCGAGGGGCGCGGTTTTTCGCCGTAATGCGCTTTAGGAAGGTCGGTGCAGGTTCCCGGATAGATCGTGCCATCAGGGCCAAGGCGTTGCGTGCCTTCTTGTGGCGCACTCATGGCGTCTTGGATGTCGCGCCGCGAACAGTGGCAGGGATACAGGCGTTCGGCGCGCCACAGCGTATCGAGGGCCGTTTCATAGCGCGACATTTGCTCGGATTGCAGCACCACAGGGCGCGGCCACCACAGGCCAAGCCAGTCGAGATCTTCATAGATTTGCGTTTCCCAATGCGGACGGGCGCGGGACTGGTCGATATCCTCGATCCGCAGCAGGAATTCGCCCCCATTCATCATCGCCATGTCATAGGCCAAAAGCGCAGAATAGGCGTGACCCAGATGGAGCGGGCCCGTCGGCGAGGGAGCGAAACGTGTAATCATTCTTGCGGCGCGAGCCAGTCCGTCCACGCGGCTTTTGCGCGGTCGGTATAGGCTTTGTAGCGATCTTTGCGTCCACGACGGCCATTTTTGAGGCCTTCAACGGGTTGAAATAGACCAAAGTTCACATTCATCGGCTGGAAGGTTTTGGCTTCAGCACCACCCGTGATGTGATGCACCAGCGCACCCATCGCCGTGTCTTGCGGCAAGGTACTTACGGGTTTTTCGAGGATTTCGGCGGCGGCAAAACGCCCCGCTAAAAGGCCCATCGCGGCGCTTTCCACATAGCCCTCAACCCCTGTAATCTGACCCGCAAATCGAATGTGCGGTTTGGACTTGAGGCGCATCTGATCGTCGAGCAAAGTGGGCGAATTAATGAACGTATTGCGGTGGATGCCACCAAGGCGAGCGAAGCTTGCCTCTTCCAAGCCAGGGATCATTTTGAGGACTTCTGCCTGAGCGCCGTACTTCATTTTGGTTTGAAAGCCAACGATATTCATTAATGTTCCCAAGGCGTTATCACGTCTAAGTTGAACTACTGCATAAGGTTTGTTTTCGGGGTCGTGGGCGTTGGTCAGGCCGACGGGTTTCATCGGGCCAAAGCGCAATGTCTCGCGCCCACGCTCGGCCATGACTTCAATTGGCAAACACCCGTCGAAATATCCAGCGGTCTCGCCCTCATGGAATTCGGCTTGCTCGGCCGCGAGAATGGCGTCGATAAAGGCCTCGTATTGGTCCTTGGTCATAGGGCAATTCACATAGGCTTTGCGCTCTTCTTCTGAGTTGCCTTTGTCATAACGTGACTGAAGCCAAGCGACATCCATATTAATGCTCTCGGAATAAACAATCGGCGCGATGGCGTCGAAAAAGGCGAGGGCGTCGGCGCCTGTTTCGGCTTGGATCGCTTCGCCCAAACCTTGCGAGGTCAACGGGCCCGTGGCGATAATCCAATGGCCGTCTTTGGGCAATTCGGTGATCTCGCCGTACTCAACGCTGATATTCGGGTGCGCCATCAACGCATCGGTCACAGATTGCGCGAAGGGGTCGCGGTCTACTGCCAAAGCTCCGCCAGCGGGGATTTTATGCTTATCGGCGGTTGCCATGATGATGCCATTCGCTTGGCGCATTTCCCAATGCAACAGGCCCACGGCATTTTGCTCGTCATCGTCGGAGCGTAGGGAATTGGAGCAGACCATTTCCGCAAAATTCCCCGTGCGATGGGCAAAAGTTTCGACTGTGGGGCGCATTTCGTGGATGACGACCTCAACACCGAGGTTTGCGGCCTGCCAAGCGGCCTCTGATCCGGCCATTCCGCCGCCGATGATATGGAGTTTTTGTGTCATGGGGGCGATATAAGCTTTCTTTGAACAAGTGAAAAGCCCCAGCGCAAAGGCTAGGGCTTTTGAAGGTCAGAATGTCATCCCGTCGTTTGGGATTTATTCGGTGGCGTCATCCGGTGTTTCAACATCGGTTTCGGCCACGATCTCGGCGTCTTCGATCGCGTCGATCTCTTCTTCTTCGGCTTCGGCGATCCAAGCGACCGAAACGACGGTTTCGCCTTTGCCAGTGTTAAAGACTTTCACGCCGCCCGCAGAGCGGGACCGGAACGAGATGCCTTGGATCGGACAACGAATGGATTGGCCATTGGAGGTCGCGAGCATGATTTGATCGCCCATTTCCACTGGGAAACACGCCACAAGTTCACCGCCGCGCATCGCTTTATCCATCGCACCAACGCCCATGCCACCACGTCCACGCACGGGATATCCGTGTGAGGAGCTGATTTTGCCAGCGCCTTTGGCCGTGATGGTCAGGATGAGGTCTTCTGCGGCCTGCATTTCGTCAAACCGCTCTGGAGAAATCGCGCCTTCGCCATTTTCTTCGTCATCTACATCGTCGTCGGACTCCACAGCCCCCGCCGCTGCACGGCGCATCTTGAGATAGGCGATGCGTTCGTCGCTGGTGGCGTCAAAGTGGCGAACAATCGACATGGAGACGACTTCTTCGCCGTCTTTCAGTCTGATTCCACGCACACCCGTTGAGGCGCGACTATGGAAAACCCGCACGTCGGTCGAGGGGAAGCGGATCGCGCGGCCGGAGTTGGTCACCAGCATCACATCATCATCCGGCGAGCAAATCCGCGCATTTACGAGGGTTGCATCGGCGAAATCATCCTCAAACTTCATCGCAATTTTGCCGTTTGAGCGCACGTTGGTGAAATCGGAAAGCGCATTGCGCCGCACGGTGCCTTTTGACGTGGCAAACATGATCTGAAGATTGCCCCATTCACTATCGGGCGCATCCACGGGCATGATCGCAGCAATCGAAACCCCAACCGGCATCGGCAAAATATTGACGATCGCTTTGCCTTTGGATGTGCGGCTGCCTTGAGGCAAACGCCAAGTTTTCAGCTTGTAAACCATACCATCGTTCGTAAAGAACAACAGTTGCGTGTGGGTATTGGCCACAAACAGGTTGGTCACAACATCTTCCTCTTTGGTCTTCATCCCGCCAACGCCTTTGCCACCGCGACGTTGGGCGCGGAAATCAACAAGGGGGGTGCGTTTGATGTAGCCACCAGAGGTGACCGTCACGACCATTTCTTCTTTCTCAATCAGGTCCTCGTCGTCCATATCGCCAGACCAATCAACGATCTGGGTGCGACGTGGAACCGCGAATTTGTCGCGAACTTCAACAAGTTCGTCTCTGATGATCCCCATGATACGTTCACGGCTGCCGAGAATTTCGAGGTATTCGCGAATTTTGATCGCCAATTCTTGCAGCTCGTCGGTGACCTCTTTGACCCCAATCGCTGTTAGGCGTTGGAGGCGCAATTCAAGGATCGCACGGGCCTGAATTTCGGATAGGTTATAGGTACCGTCATCATTGGCCGTATGGGTCGGATCATCAATCAACTTGATGTATTCCATGATCGCCGCAGCGGGCCAGCGCCGTTCCATCAAACGGGTGCGCGCTTCACCCGCATCGGCGGAGCTGCGAATTGTCGCAACGATTTCGTCGATATTGGTGACGGCAGCGGCCAATCCACACAAAATGTGGCTCCGCTCGCGGGCTTTGCGCAATTCAAACGCCGTGCGACGGGCCACAACTTCTTCGCGGAAGTCGATAAAGCATGTCAGGAAGCGCCGCAATGTCAGCGTTTCAGGGCGACCACCGTTAAGCGCAAGCATGTTACAGCCGAAATACGTCTGCATCGGGGTATAACGGAACAACTGGTTTAGCACGACTTCGGCGGTTGCGTCGCGTTTGAGTTCGACAACAACCCGCACACCATTCCGGTCGCTTTCGTCCTGAACGTGGGACACGCCTTCGATCTTTTTGTCGCGCACTTGTTCGGCGATCTTCTCGATCATCGACGCTTTGTTCACCTGATAGGGAATTTCATCGACCACAATCGCAAAGCGGTCTTTGCGGATTTCTTCAACGCGTGTTTTGGCGCGAATAATCACTGAGCCACGGCCCTCAAGATAGGCTTTGCGTGCGCCCGAACGGCCCAGCATAATTGCGCCCGTCGGGAAATCAGGGCCCGGAACGTATTCGATCAATTCTTCGGTCGTGAGATCAGGGTTCACAATCAATGCCAAGGTGGCTTCGATCACTTCGCCCAAGTTATGCGGTGGAATATTCGTGGCCATGCCAACCGCGATCCCCCCCGCGCCATTCACCAACATATTCGGGAAACGGGACGGAAGCACCGACGGTTCGCGGTCTTTGCCATCATAATTATCTTGGAAATCAACGGTGTCTTTGTCGATGTCGGCAAGGATATAGGCGGCGGGTTTGTCCATCCGCACTTCGGTATAGCGCATTGCCGCAGCGTTATCGCCATCCATCGAGCCAAAGTTGCCTTGACCATCGAGCAGGGGGAGTGACATCGAGAAATGTTGCGCCATCCGCACAAGGGCATCATAGATCGCGCTGTCGCCGTGGGGGTGGTATTTACCCATCACATCGCCCACAGGACGCGCCGATTTACGGTAAGATTTGTCGTGCGTGTTGTTGGTCTCGTACATCGCATAAAGGATGCGCCGATGCACAGGTTTGAGGCCGTCACGCAGGTCTGGAATCGCCCGACTTACGATCACGCTCATCGCGTAATCCAAATAGGAGGTTTTCATCTCGCTGGTGATGGAAATTTGAGGTCCATCGTATACGTAACGTTCTGGACCGTTTTCTTCTTCGTTTACAGGTGTTTCTGGCGTATCGTTCACGTGGATTTACCGCTCTTTTTATTGCACTCTATATCTTGTTGCCCCATGTATACACGTCCCTGCATATAGGGCGCAATGGGGCGAGCGGATTTAGGGCCGGAAATCCACGAATTCCAGCCCTTTTTGGGGATTTATCCCTGATTTGGCTTCGCGCGCAGCACCATCCCGAACAGATCACGCGGATCATCGGGGTCAGCGACCATATCGAGCTGCTGCATAAACGCTGTGCCTTGGATTTGATCGAGCACATAGCGCAGGGCAGAAAAGTCCTCGATGGCAAAGCCGACACCGTCAAAGAGGGTGATTTGGTTGGCCGAGGTGCGCCCTGTCTCTAGGCCCGCAATCACTTTCCAAATCTCGTTGACAGGGTAGTCTTCAGCAAGGGCTTGGATTTCGCCTTCAACACGGGTTTGCGGCGGGTATTCCACGAAAATATCGCTGCGTTTGAGAATGTCCACATGCAGTTCTGTTTTGCCCGGACAGTCGCCGCCAATCGCGTTGATATGGATGCCCGCGCCAACCATATTGTCGCTCAGGATGGTCGCGCATTGCTTGTCGGCAGTGCAGGTGGTGATGATGTGTGCCCCTTCGATGGCCTCTTGCGGCGAGGCGCAGGACGTCACATTGAGCCCCTGATTTTTAAGGTTACGCACGGCTTTTTGGGTCGCTGCTGGGTCAATGTCGTACAGGCGGACGTTTGTGATGCCGCAGACGGCCTTGGCGGCAAGGCATTGAAACTCGCTTTGCGCGCCATTTCCGATCACAGCCATGGTTGTCGCGCCCTTTGGCATCAGGTGTTTGCTCACCAAGGCTGAGGTCGCGGCTGTGCGTAGCGCGGTCAGGATCGTCATCTCCGAGAGCAACACCGGATAGCCCGTATCGACCGTCGCAAGCAGGCCAAAGGCGGTGACGGTTTGCAATCCCTCATGGGTGTTTTTGGGGTGGCCGTTCACATATTTAAAACCATAGATTTCGCCATTGCTGGTTGGCATCAACTCGATCACACCCTCGGCGGAATGGCTGGCGACACGCGGTGTTTTATCGAAGTTTTCCCAGTTTTTGAAGTCTTCTTCGAGGTAAGCGACGATGCCCTTCATAAAGTCTTCGATCCCGATGCTATGGACCAAAGCCATCATGTTTTGAACCGAAACGAAGGGCACGTAGGCGAGGGAGGATGGAGCGAGGTTGGGCTTGTTCATTTCGGGTATCCTTGTGGAAAAGGGCGTTGTTTTTATGAGTAACGTGTTGTTTCGCGATCAAAGACGCGGCGGCCAAAGAGCGAGGCCGTGAGGTCGACCATCAGTTCGGCTGTGCGGCCGCGATCATCCAGAAACGGGTTGAGCTCAACAAGGTCGAGCGAGCGCATCAGGCCGCTATCGCAAAGCATCTCCATCGCCAAATGCGCCTCGCGCACTGTCGCACCACCTGGAACCGTGGTGCCAACGGCAGGGGCAATCGATGGGTCGAGAAAATCAACATCCAGCGAGACGTGCAACAGGCCATTGGCTGCGCGCACTTGGGCAAGAAACGCCTCCAGAGGGGCGGCAATGCCGTGTTCATCAATCGCACGCATATCAATTGCCGTGGGACCATGTTTACTGACGGCGGCGCGCTCAGACGCGTCCACTGAACGCAGGCCCAGATAGCAAATCTGTGCGCCGGGAACGGTGGGCATAGGGGCGAACCCTTCGAAACCCGCAAGCCCCATGGCATAGGCGACGGGGGTGCCATGCAAGTTGCCGGAAGTTGTGGTGGCCAAGGTGTGAATATCGGTATGCGCGTCCAACCAGAGCAGGAACAAGGGGCGTTTTTGGCGTTCTGCGTAATCGGCAACACCTGCGACGCTTCCCAGTGACATTGCGTGGTCGCCGCCCATAAATATCGGCGTCCCAACCTCCATGGCGCGCGCACCTTCGCGGCGCAGCGCTGTCGCCCAGCCAATTGTCTCGCTTAAACCGTGGACGGCTGGATTGTCACAGGCAACTTCTGGCCCCAAATCAGGTGCGAAATTGCCCCAGTCTTCGACGTTGAATCCAAGCTCGCTCAGGGCGGTTGCGATCCCCGCGGTGCGCAGGGCGTCCGGCCCCATGAGGCATCCCGCGCGGGCTTTGCCACAATCAATGGGCGCGCCGATCAGGACGCAGGTGGAGTTTTGTTTGGTGTCGGTCATGGGGTTCTCGTGGGTTGGGAAAGCGGAGATACCCTAGCTTGATCTGCGAAATGGATGGACAGAAGCCCCCTATTCGGATGAACTGGCGGCAGTTGTATCAAATCGGAAGTGATTATGGACGAATTGGATAGGAACCTCATCGCGGCCTTGCGCAAAAACGCGCGCAAAACCCTTTCAGAGCTCGCAGCAGAGCTCAAAACATCCCGCACAACGGCGCGCGCGCGCATGGAGCGCCTTGTGGCGCGCGGCGATATCGTGGATTTCACGGTGCGTCTGCGCGAGGACGTCGCCCAAGCTCCCGTGCGGGGCCTGATGATGCTGGGGATTGAGGGGCGCGGCACCCATAAAGTGCTGCATCAATTGCTGGGGCAAAATTCGGTGCGAGAGGTCCATTCCACCAACGGAAAATGGGATTTGATTGTCGAGATCAATGCGGACAGCCTTGAGGCGTTTGACCGCGTGCTCTCTGATATTCGCCGCATCGAAGGGGTGCAAACCAGCGAGACCAATCTGCTTTTGACGACCCGCTCTATGCGCTCACAGCAGGTGGTTTAGGCGCGGCTGCGCCATGCTGCGATCCAAACGAACGCGAGGATGAGGGAACCAATCGTGTTCCAGCTGGCCATCGAGAGGTCAAACATTTCCCACGCCACTTCGTCACAGCGCACCAAGGGCGCGCTCATGATTTGCGCCATCAGTTCCTCAGGTGTTAGGTTGGCAACGGGGCCGGATGTGCAGGTCGTCGGACCTTCCCACCAGTTGCGTTCAACGCCGGTATGAAACAGGCCAATCGCGCTTGTGGTGAGGGCGGCGATGGCACCAAGGGCGGCGAGAATACGCGGGCCACCCGCGAGTATAAGGACGCCCAAAACAAAGGCCACGGCATGGGGGTAGCGCTGCCACAGGCACATCGGGCAGGGCGCAAGGCCGCCAATGTATTGAAACCCGAAGGCGCCCAAAAGCATCGCCAAAGAGCCAAAACTTGCGATAACTACCAGTGTTTTATTCATTACAGCACCTTCACAAAGTAAAATCCGCCCACCAGCAATACGACAAAAACGATGAATACCAAACCAAGGCGGCGCTCGATGAAGTCGCGGATTGGTTCACCGTAGACCCGCAAAAGGGCCGCGACAACAAAGAACCTTATGGCACGTGCGATGATAGCCGCGACGATAAAAATCGGCAGGCTGAGCCCCGTGGAGCCGGACAGGATCGTGATGACCTTGAACGGGAAGGGTGTAATCCCCGCGATCAAGACCGCCCAAGCGCCCCACTCGTTGTATTTGGTGCTGAACTCCGCGAAATAATGCTCTTTGCCATAGAATTCGAGTACCGGACGGCCCACGGATTCAAACAACCCAGAGCCGATATAATACCCAAGCAATGCGCCCAGTACTGAGCCAACAAGCGCGACGCCTGCGATCAGCCACGCCTTGGACGGGCGGGCGATAATCATCGGGATCATCAGGACATCAGGGGGAATCGGGAAAACTGAGCTTTCGACAAAAGCAATAACCCCAAGGGCCCAAATTGCATACCGACTCTGGGCGAGGGACATCGTCCAGTTATAGAGAGATCGTAGCATAGCTGCTCTTTAAGTTATTGCGCCTGAAGGCCGTTTATCACGGTCTAATGTTGGATTGTCTACGCGATGATGCGCCAATTTTAAAGGCAAAGTTACCCTGTTAGATAAACTATTGCGTGACGACGGCAAAACCCGCAAAAGAACGCCATGATGGACCGTGAAATTTCCTATCCCCCCTTCGTGCGAAAAATGGTGCAGGCCTATGCGCTGTTTGGGGGGGTATTGTTGATTTTGGCAGCACTGGTAACGGTAATTTCGGTGGGCACGCGCGCGGTGGGGCTGGAAGTTATTTCAGGCGATTTTGAGCTGATTGAACTGGCCACAGGGATCGCCGTTTTCTCCTTTCTTCCATGGGGCCATATGACCGATGCACACGTCCGCGTTGACGTTTTGGCCGCGCGGTTTGGTCCGCGCGTGTTTCGGGTGTTGGGCGGGATTTCCGATGGGTTGGTGGCCCTGATTGCTACCGTTATCCTGTGGCGCTTCTACCTTGGGTTCGCCGAGAAATTCCCCTATGGAAGCGAGGCATTTCGGTCGGTATTCTCGATGGGCAGTAAACCCTTCTATCCAGAAACCACCTATGAGCTTCAGATTCAGATTTGGCTCCCTTACGGGTTTTGTCTGATTGGGGCCGCGCTGTTTGCTCTCGTAGCGATTTTGAAGTTTACCGCTGATATTAAAGGGAAAAAACCATGACCGGAGTGGAAATCGCGCTCATTGGGTTTGCCCTTATGCTCTTGGCTATTTTCCTGCGCGTGCCAGTCGCCGTTGCCATGGGGATCACCGGATTTGTTGGGGTTTGGATCATTCGAGGCAGTGCTTCCGCACCGCTAAACCAGCTTAAAACCCTCAGCTATGACACGTTCTCCAGTTACTCTCTGTCGATCGTGCCGCTGTTCCTGTTGATGGGGCAATTCGCCACAAAATCGGGCATGAGTCGAGCGCTCTTTCAGGCCGCTGCTGACTGGCTCGGGCATCGGCGCGGTGGGGTGGCCATGGCGACAGTGGGCGCTTGTGCTGGGTTTGGCGCGATTTGTGGAAGTTCGCTTGCGACGGCCAGCACGATGGGGCAGGTGGCCCTCCCGGAGATGCGCCGCGCGGGGTATTCCGATGCCTTGGCGACAGGTGTTTTGGCCGCGGGCGGCACCCTCGGCATTTTGATTCCCCCGTCGGTGATTTTGGTGATCTACGCCATTCTCGCAGAGCAGAATATCGCCAAAATGTTTGCCGCCGCCATTGTTCCCGGTATTTTGGCCGCCGTGGGGTACATGATTGTTGTGCGCCTGATGGTGTCCCGCGAAAGCGGTGATCTACGCGCGCCAAAAGTGGCCTATGCCAAGCGGCTCAAATCTCTGCTCGCGGTCTGGCCGGTGATCCTGATTTTTGCCCTCGTAATGGGTGGAATTGCGGCGGATTGGAACTGGGTGAAGCCTGGGGTTCAAGCGCTGTTTACCCCCACAGAAGGCGCGGCGATTGGCATGGTTATCACGGGCCTTTATGGTGCTGCAACTGGGGGCTTAACGTGGAGTGGATTCGTGGAAAGCGTCCTCGCTGCGGCGTCCGCGACCGCGATGATTTTCCTTATTCTCTTGGGCGCTCAACTGTTTAACACCTTCTTGGCCTTCACACAGGCCCCACAAACCCTTGCTGAGTGGATAGGGGGACTTGGCGTGCTTCCGATTTTTGTTTTGCTGGGAATGTTGGTGTTTTACCTCGTGTTTGGCTGTGTGATGGACTCGCTTTCGATGATCCTTCTGACCGTGCCTGTGTTCTTTCCGATCATCGAAACCTTAGACTTTGGTTTGACTGCCGAAGCCACCGCCATCTGGTTTGGTATCCTCGCGCTTGTAACCGTCGAGATCGGCCTGATCACGCCACCCGTAGGATTGAATCTCTTTATTATCAACGGACTCGCCAAGGATGTGCCCATCGGCCAAACCTATCGCGGTGTTTTGCCGTTCATAGCGTCCGATATCCTGCGCGTCGCACTCCTTTTGGCGGTCCCAAGCCTCGCACTTATTTGGATTTAGCGCGCCGCACCGCATTTTCGTAAAAAAAATAGCATTCCGAGCGTTTTTCCTCTTTTACCCAGCGCTATGACAGGCTACATCCACCTCGTGGCCCGAGTGGCGGAATGGTAGACGCAGGGGATTCAAAATCCCCCGTTGCAAGACGTGGGGGTTCGAGTCCCCCCTTGGGCACCACAACTTACAAGTTTTCCTTTATTTTATTGCCCCATCGGGGCAGGGGTCTTCTTCTGCCCCCCATTTTGCCCCCCACTTATTTCTCGCTAGTTAGACGACTTTATTCTGTCAGTCGGTGAGCTGCTGCTTTGGGTTGATCTGTCGCGTAGTATTTTGATTGATGTTGCTGACCAGTCTGGGTCGGTTGCACAAGTATTTACGTAGGCAGAGAGCAACTCAACCCTTCAAAAGAAAAAGCAGCCGGAAAGTCGGCATTCTCATGGCAACATGAGTGGCATTCAAGTTGCGACTTGCACCGAGGCCAGCCCTGTGTCGATAGTGATGGCTACTACATAACTACCTATAATTGCCTCGGAGAAATGAGATTGCCCAATTGTATTTTATGTCGATCAAGTTTTGATGAGAGCAAGGTAAAGCCGGAACACGTTCTCCTAAATTCGCTTGGCGGACGTATGACTGTGGAGAACGTGATTTGCTCAAGTTGCAACCAATTGATGGGCAATGGGCCAGATGAAGATTTAGCTAAGAGTGTAGAAGGGTTGCGCAATTACGGAAACCTAAAAGCAGGAGACGGCGACGACGCTCCCAAAATTATTGGGTACAGAACTAAAAACCAGCGTTTTGATCTGCTTCCTGGTGGGCGCCCTGAAATACGCCCCATTCGACCATTGAAGTTCAAAGAGGGCGAGGGCGGCACGGTGGTGGAGATCAATGCTTCCGATGATAAACACGCTGATCTGCTGGCCCATGGGGCTGCAAAAAAGCTAGCCAAGAAATTTGGAAGGAATGATGAAGTTAGTGTTGCTGATCTGCGGGAACAGATAAATAGTGCTAAGCGGCACTCACTGATGGAGCCGCCAGAAATCCAAATCAGGACTGAGATTGGAGGCTACAGATCGCAACAAGCGATGGCGAAAGCGACTCTGGTCTTGTGGGCCAAACTTGTTGGCAATACCGAGGTTTTGGAGAGGGGGTATGATTCTATCAGGCAGTTTATTTGGCAACAAGAATCTACCTCTGGGATTGAAGCTCCAACAAAATTTGACGCCCGACCTTTACCGTCCTTCAATGAAATCTATGGTAGCTGCCCCTGCATAGTTTGGGCGGGGAGTGACAGCAAGGGACGGGTCTTTGGGTACTTCCGGCTGTATGGAATGCTCGGTTGGCGAATAGATCTTGGCCATAGTTTAGATGTCATTGATCGAGCAATTTGCCTGATATCAAATCCGTTTAACCCATCCAGTTGGAAGCTCTATACAGAAGAATCACAACCCTTAGAAAGTACTTGGATATTGATTGACTGGGACAACTATACTGCAGAAAACGATACTCGCTTGGATGGAGTCACGAAATTAATGTGTGAGTTACGCACTCGCTCAAACGAATTGTTTGTTGATAATCTTGTTAGCGAGGCGCTGTCAGAAAGTGGCCTGACTGTCGGTCAAATCATAACGGCTCAACACATTAGTTTTATCAGCAATTTTATTGCTAAGCGGCTGGTGATAACTCGCCTACAAGTCGAAAGAGCCGTCTAACGGAGTCGAAACAGGAATTCCTTTAGGTATGGTTACAAGAATAGAGGACGCCTTGGGCGGGCGCTTGTCATTTGGCGCGGCCAGCCAAACCGAAAGGGCTATTCCAAAGCGCAAGGTCGTTTAGGGTTCGGACCGGAGGCCAATTCCCAAGTGTCACTCGGCCAGCAGTCGACCGCAGCCGCTGGGATAAGTTGTCGCAACTCCCTCGAACACGCCATAGTCTGCCGTATGAACTCGGAGCACTCGGGCTGTACCCAAGCATTCCTTAATTGTCACAGCAATAACTGACACATCCACTGCGACGCCAAGCGTTCTGGCCCATGCTTGAGCTGCTGTTTTTGCTGCGGAAAACGCATTGCTGGAGTCTCCAAGGCCTGTTTCTATTTCTACAATTCGCGGTGTCCCGATTGTTTTTAATTTTGCCAGCACAGTCTCGTCTGACAGCCAAAAATAGGCAGATTCTCCACCCCAACTCTCTAGGAGTGGCACAACACTAGAGTAATCCGGAGCCGAAGGGACTGCGATCGTACAAACCTGATGCGATCGTGTGCTTTCTTGTGCATGAAGCGGACTTTCGTTATATACGATCTGAGATTCTTGCAATGTAAGTAGCCCCTTCAAAACAAGAGAATCTAGCCGCTGCCTTAGACCGAGGATTGTGGATGGCTTCAATTTTTTTTGCATCGCCGCAACCTCGTCGTCCAAAAGTCGTGTATAGTGCCAAACGCGGATGCGGCGTTCATTCAGCAACGGGGTCAAGGTGTGCTCGATCAGCGATAAATAATTTTCATAATATTTGTTCGACTTTAGGCTTTCGTATGGATCACTGTTCAGGTGCTCATTCATTACGTGCAACTCTTCCGCAAAATAGTCAGAGACTAGGTCGGAGTGCGTCGTGAGCGTTTCGCAAAGCGCAGCATCGAAAGTCTCTGGGTTCCATAAATCCATCGAACGATATCTTCCTTGTAAATCTGTTAATGTTGCACTGGTCGAAGGTAGGAACAAATCCAATCCGCAACGAGCCAAAGCAGGTACCGCTATGATGGGACTTCTTGTAATGGTCCATTATTGTTGTACGCGAGGTTGATCAAAGGCTAAGTTGTCCAAAAGGTGTAAATACCATGACGAATCTAAATGCATAGACTGCGGATCAAAGCAATTATCAGAAAATATAAGATCTCTGGAGTTGTCGTCTTTTCAATTATTGGGCTTGCTTCGGCATTTGCTGTAAATGTAGGAGGCTTCCTAGTTTTGCTGCCAAAGCCACTTTGGGCGCTGGTCGATTCTTCTTTTGTTTCCAGTTACTTTATTCGTTTCTCAATTCTACTTGCGCTTGCATTTTTTACGGCACGCTATTCGAGTTACATTATCTCCCAAAGTATTGGCGTATTGTGGGGAGGGGGTATCGTTTTTTCGCTGCTCGCCAGCCGTTCCGGACAAAGGTTGCTGCGTAGGCGAGGAAACAATGTTGTAAAAAATGGAGATGACGCTTTGTCCAAATTTTTCGAAAATGATAATTTGGATCATGATGATAAGACTATCGCAGCGTATAATGCCGCTCGGAGATTTTATATTTTAGAGGTTGCAAGGCCATTGTTGGGGATGGTCTATATTTTCGGGTTTATCCGAGGTGGGTTCGACTATAAGGTTGAGCGCTACTCAATTCCCATCCAACTAGTAGCCATCTTTTTGGTTTTGTCTGCTTTATTCACTACTCTGACGGGAAGCGCACTGTTGGTTGGGGTAGGTCTATTGTTGGCGCTTTTGCTTCCTCCTAGTTTTGGTGATGCCTACTTTAGGAAAACTAATTTTGCGCCCAAATTATCTTTACTTAATTTCCTTAAACTCGAAGGTTGGCAAATTTTCAGCTTTCAGAAGATAACACTTTTGGTGCTAACTCTTTCTTTTCTGTCTGGCACGTTGCACCATAGAAGCTTGCTATCTGAAACAAGGAATCTACGGTTTGTCGGTGAGGTGAATATCATAGGCTCCTTGGTCTTTTCATCAAATTCTGGTTTTGTGATCCATAGCGATTTGAACGGGTACCAAGTCATTCCAACAGAAGGAACACAGATCGAAATGATATCTTCGAATTATAAGGCCAACCACTAGAACGGCCTGCATACCTAGAAGGTTATTTCCCGTTGCGTTAAATGTTCAGCTGAAATATTTCCCAGCCTATCGTCATGACAATAATTGAATCGTCTCGTTCCACATAACGTGTCGCACTGGACGCAAAGGTCTTCATTGCGCGATCTCATCAGTTTCCCAAGGGGCGCGAGATATTGTCACCGGTGCTTTATTATCAACACCATTCGGGCTGACTGACGCTAAAACGGCGACCGTCCGGACTGGCATCCCTTTGTGCTCGGTTTTGTTGTGCCATTCCTCGGCCTTATAGTTTTTGATGCGTCGAGGGCGACCTTTGGTGGCAGTTCTCACATGTGATCTCCTAGTGTACGGCGTCGGGTTGTTCTGCCTTGCCTGTGATCCAGTCGGATAGGTCTTGGCACCGGATGAGTGTTGCTCGGCCTAATTTGTGCCGTGTGATCTTCTTGGCTTTAATGGCGCGATTAACCGTGTCTTTGCTGATGCCGTAGACTTTCGGTATTTCGCACATTCGAATGAATTCACGCTGTGCCATCGTTGTTCTCCTTGATCGTCGGATCTGTTTTTCGGTGCGCGATTTGCGCTCGGCATAAAAAAGGCTGGCGAAATGAAATCTCTGGGATCGCCAGCCAAGGTGGCCGCTCGGGGGAGGCAGTGTGGAGCGGCTGAGGTGACTGAGTTTTAGGTGAGCGCCTCGGGGCAGGTTGCGTTGCGCACAAATTCATATTGTTCTGGCATGAGTCTGACTTGCTTGGCGTTCAGGTCGATCACTTCGATGATGCCTGTCCCAAATTGTCGACCTCGGACAATCCCAGCCTCCCACTTAGCGCTCGGGTGTTTCATAAAGCGCACCTCGGCTCCCAATTCTGGCGATTGTTGTGGTCCAATGGACCATGCTTCCTGACCAATGCTCAGGTGTATTTGGCGCGCGCTGTTCATCGCATCGTCTCGATGTGCATTTTTGAAAGCTGTGCGTGGTTAACTGTTTGGCCGCGCTCGCCTTTGGCAATGCTCCAAGCTAACCGACGCAAGATCGGGCGGTCGTGGTAGCGCACTGGGTTCCGGATTATTGTCTTCGCGTCACTGAAGCTATTCCGAGTGCAGCATAGAGCTATTTTTGCTGCCCTCTTATACATGTGTTGCGTGTGCTTTTTGCACTCTTTGTTGTTTTTTGGCCCGAGCTTTAGTTTACCTCGGTTTGAAATGGAATGTGATTGCATGTGACCTCCTAATTTGAAGTCACAATTACGGATTTTCCGTAGTTAGTCAATCTTAATTACGGAAAATCCGTAAATCAATCATTTCAATGCGCAGCCCTGCCAGTTATGGCTAGGGGTAGGTGCTTTAAAAAATACGGGAATTATTACTATGGCATTAAGGCTACTAGCACATTTGTGCTGCAGGATGGGCTGGGACCTCACTCGAATTATTTTTCCGAGGTATTGGATTCGGGGTCGTCCAGATGTGCGAGAATCGCTTCATAAGTGTCCGGAAGAAGTCGTGCACCGTCGCCGCCCATAATAAAATTTGGGTCAATCTGAAATGCCTTCCAGTAAAAGTCGAGCATCTTAAGGGATGGAGAGCCCGCTGCTTCCTGCGTTTTAAAAGTCGTATAGGTTATGTTCGCGCTGCTCGCGAGCTGGCGAGCATTAAGGCCCGTCGATTTTCGAGCAGCCACTAGCCTGAGATGTATGGCTTGTGGAGTGATGACGGTCTCTCGGCTTCTGCGTTTTTTTTCTAAATAATCCATACGTTCATTTCATACTATTACGGAAAAACCGCATTATTTCAGTGCCGTAATCTTGCTATTACGGAAAAACCGTAATAAATGGGTTTACATGGATACTCCTACTCGAACATTCGTTGCTGCTTTGGGCGGCTATCAGGCGGTTGCAGGCTCTCTTAAAAAGAAGCCGCAAACGGTCCACACAGCCATGCAGTCGGGGTCTTTTCCGGCGTCTTGGTACATTGTGTTTTGCGCGTTGGCTCAGAATATTGGAATCGATGAACCACCGCGCTCTATGTTCTCTTTTGTCGAGCTTGCTGGCTTGGAGGATGCCAAGTGAGGGTATTTTCTTTATCAATTTCATGCATTTACACTCTATACCCGCGCGGTTCTAGTCTAGCATTTTGGGTTGAGTTTCTTGCTTCCATTGAAAAAGGGACCGCAAAATGAGGGGCTATTTACCTGCGGCGCTGCGTGGTGTTTTTCCTGTCTGCGCCCGGACGCAAAATCAGTGCATCTCTTTCAACGTAGAAAATGGGTCAGTTGTACGGCTGCTGTTGGACGGCGACAGCGCGTTGGCGCTTAAAAAATGTCTAACCGATTATCGGTTGCGCGCGGCCCAATCAGAAACCGGCATAGGGGAGGGAGGTGCCCGTGTGAACTTTAATTCAAATGTAAGGATGCCGCCTCGCGGGCATTTTTATAGGGGGCCGCTGATCCATGTTATACGTCGCTTTACAGTTAGGGCAGGTATTGGAGTATTCACCGCCCTGCAGAATGGATTTTTGTTCTTTCTCGACACAATTGGGGCAAATGTAGTGAAGGGGTTGCCCTTCGTCTTTAGACGCATTGAGGCGGTACACAAAATCGCCGCTTGGTGTCTGCCAGAGCGTGTAGCGCTTTACCTCGGCCTCAAATTTGTTAGCCTTCAGCGCCTCTCTTTGGAAATCAGCCAGTTTCACTTGAAGGTCTGCATTCGCCATGCTCGCCTCGCCTACTTGAAGCGCAAGTTGAGAGATGGCCATTTTGAGATCTGCATCTCCAGACACCTCAGATTTCTTGAAAAGCACCTTCAGAGTATTAACAAGGCCAGCCCCGTTTTTTGTTGTTTCGACGGCTTGGCCAGCAAGGCCGACAATCTCTCCAAGGCTTTGAATATCAATGGCCATTTTCTTGCTCTCCCGCGTCGGCTCAATGCTCAACGTTACATAAGGGCATTAGCGTCGCAAGCCGTCAATTGCGGCCCCGACCACGAAGGGGCCGCTAAATGAGCCACAAAGCAACAACATGGCTGGCGAGCATCCCGCCCGATGACATCACTCACGGCGAGTTTCGCGTCCTCTTTCATCTTTGCGATTGTCACAACCCATCCGCTGGGTGCTTCCCCTCTCAAGGGTACCTGCGTCGCATGTCAGGTGGTTCAAACGGGGGCATCAACAAATGGCTATTGGGATTAGAGGAAAAGGGCTTAATTGAACGTGAGCTTGATTTTGACCCGATAACCAAAAAGCGCAAACCAACACAATACACGCTTGGTTTTGAAATGGACCGTAGTGTCAATGCTGGGCACGTTTCTGGCTTTGATAACGATACAAAGCCAACTCCACTCAGTGGAGATGGAGCCAACTCCACTTTTGACGCAAAGCCAACTCCACTTTCAGGCAATAGCCAACTCCACCCCAGTGGAGTTGTATTAAAAGATAAACCTGTAATTAAACCCGTAATAGAACCTTGCGCCTCGGAGGCCGAGCCACAAACAATCTTTAATTTAGAAATATTCGCTTCAAAGTTCTTGGACGCGTTTCCCCGCATCGGCTCCAAGTCGAAGGTTGTGGCTGCGCTCGAGAAGGCCGTGACCGGCGGGGCCGATCCAGATCAAGTTCTCGCTGGGGCCAGCGCCTACGCTGCCGAGCAAAAAGGCAACGAGGCGCGCTACATCGCTTTTGCTGAGAATTGGCTGGAGCAGAAACGCTGGGCTAATTTGGGAAAGCCAAATTCTGAAAAGGTGGCAACTCGGGAAACCGTCAACATCCAACGCGCTCAGGCGATCATCGAGGGTCGGTCGTGGACGATTGGCAGCACCTCGCCAGATTATGCGCGGGAGTTGGTTCACTTGGGGTTAGTCACGGAGGCGCAATGTCGCGCTACTGGTGTACGGCTTTGACCTCGCCGCATTTGAACCCAGCCGCGAATGGCACAGTTTTCGGCGTGGCGACGGTCACGGTTGATTTCAAAGCGCGCGATTGTTGCGTGGTGGTGTCCGCTGATGGGTACGGGGTGAAGCGGTTGCGGCTCCACTCGATTGAAGAAATTCAGGCAACCTACCAAGTTCAGCATGGCCGTGCGGGTTTCGACCCAGTTGCTGCCGATGTCGCCAACGCGCTGAAGTTCGCGGGACGTCAGTTGAAAGAGGGCAGGGGTGCGCGCCGTGGTTGAACGCATGAGTGCTGCGGAGTTCAAAGCGAAAACCACCGCCACAAAAAAAAAGAACAAGTTTAACGCGAAGGCCGCATTCGTTGATGGCATCCGGTTTGACTCCCAGCATGAAGCAGATTGCTATTGTGACAAACGCATCGAAGTTCGCGCTGGCCTGATCTCTGATCTAAAGCTGCAGGTCGTGGTTTTCCTTATCGGGCGGGATGGTCCACTCAAAACGCGGAAGGGCCGAGACATGCGCCTGACCGTTGATTTCACATACATCGATAACGCCACACGCTTGCTTATCCATGCGGATGCCAAGGGTGCGATTACTCGGGACTATGAAGTGCGCCGTGCTGTTGCCGCTGCTCAAGGCGTCGAGGTGCTGGAGCTATGAAATCTTGCCGACATGGCCCAGCGCGACCGGCCACATTTGGAGGCCGAGGAAAAGAGCTTCCGGCGGGTTCGGCTGGGTCTAACAATAATTCTTGCTGCAAACGTCCTGCACCTCGCTTGGCGGATGTTCTCCTGATGTCGCCTTTTTCCCTCGCTGGCGCTGGGCACACCTCTTGCTGTGCCTCTTTTAAATATTTGGGCAACTTTGAGGAGCGCTGTACCTATGGGTGATATCCTAGACATTTCAAACTATCCGGAGTCGATTGTCGAAATTGCCGAGGTCATTGGCTTGGAGAAGGCGCTTCTGTTGGTCAAAGACTTACCAGCTGCTGGCCGTCGATCGTGGCGGCGCTGTATCTACGTCCCTGCAGTTCTCCCGATGGATCACTATCTGGTGTCTGTCCTCGGTTGGGATGATGCGCTCGCTTTGTCGCATGCCTTTGCGGGTTTGATCCTGCAGCCGTCCAATGGCAAATTCCATGAGCGCCGCAATCGAGACCAACGGATCCTGCAAATGTACGCGGATGGGCTGACCGTCCACGAAATTGCCGACGATGTGGAATTGTCCACGTATCGCGTCCAAGAAATTATTCACCTCAGTGGAACAACGAGCGAGCAATATGCCGCGTCCCTCGTTGAAGTCGCAGGGGTGATTGGCTTGGAGAAGGCGCTCGAGTTGTTCGACGGCGCGGCTGTCTCTAAGCGGCAGGACAGTCGTGGCTGCGTGTACGTTCCCAGCGACATTGAGCCGGACCACATGCTCGTTGCCATTCTTGGGTGGGATGATGCCGCGAAACTATCGCGCGCGTTCTCTGGCATGGGCGCTCCTGCTTCCGGTGGTCCTGATCAGCAGCGCAGCACACGCGACGCTCTAGTGGTGCGTTTGCATGATCGGGGCGTCAGCCTAGGCGAGATTGCTTTAGCCGCATCTCTGCCCATCCACGACGTCTGTGTGATCATCCGTCGCCCTAAACCCAAGAAGCCTTAGCGTTCCTCAGAAAAAAGGGTCCTCCGGCGGGGGGATGCCTCGGTGGGTTGTCTACGTCGCAAAACATGACTTGTGAGTGGTTTGAAAAAACCATTTCGTTTCGTTTCAGGAGAGAAGTGTGAAGAGCAGAAACCAAAAACAAAAGAGCCCGATAATTTACAAAGAGCTTGAATTCCTACCGCCTGATGCGCTCGCTGCATTTGCCAGAAATTCGCGGACCCACAGCGCCGAGCAAATCGCGCAAATCGTCGCTTCGATCAACGAATTCGGCTTCACCAATCCCATCCTCATTGCCGAGGAAAACTCAATAATTGCTGGGCATGGACGGGTTCAGGCAGCGCTCGCCATGGGTTTGAAAGAGGTTCCCTGCCTTCGCATCACTGGCCTGTCTGAAGACCAGCGTCGGGCCTATGTAATTGCCGATAATAAGCTGGCGGAAAACGCCGGATGGGACAATGAATTGCTCGCGCTCGAGTTGGGAGAATTGCGCGATAATGGGTTTGAAATGGACCTCATAGGATTTTCCCGAAACGAAATGGAAGAGATATTTCTGGGCGAAGACGGGCTTGAAGAAGAAGGCAATACCGACCCAGATGAAATCCCCGAAACGAAAGCCGATTACACTTCCAAACTTGGCGACGTCTGGGTCTGCGGCGAGCACCGTGTGATGTGCGGCGATTCAACGGTCATAACGGATATGGAGGCTCTGACCTCTGGGTCCGATGTGGATATGTGTTGGACCGACCCGCCCTACAATGTGAATTATGAAGGCACGGCTGGCAAAATCGAAAACGACAACATGGGCGCGGATGCGTTCCTGCAGTTTCTGACGGATGCCTTCGTCGCGACCTTCTCTGTGATGAAGGCTGGCGCTTCGCTCTATGTCGCGCATGCCGACACCGAGGGCTTGCCATTCCGGACGGCGTTCGCTGGTGCTGGGTTCAAACTCTCGGGATGTCTTGTCTGGGTGAAGCCCAGCCTCGTTTTGGGCCGATCTGATTACCAGTGGCGGCATGAGCCTATTCTGTACGGTTGGAAGCCGGGGGCGGCGCATCGGTGGTTCGGCGGTCGCAAGTTAACGACTGTCGTGGATGCGGTGGATGCGCCCTTTACCGTTTCTGCAGACGGGTCGGTGCAAATTGATGCGGGATCCACAACATTGCGGATCTCGGGGTCCGATCTGAAAGTGGAGGAGTTGGTGTCTTCCGTGGTGCGCCATGAGAAGCCCAGCCGGAACACCGAACATCCCACAATGAAGCCGGTCGGCTTGATCGTCGGCTATCTCAGCAACAGCAGCCGTCGCGGTGATCTGGTTCTTGATCCGTTTGGCGGCTCGGGCAGCACTATGATTGCCTGTCAAAAACTCGGGCGCAAAGCCATGTTGATGGAGTTGGACCCGCGTTTTGCCGATGTGATTGTCCGGAGGTGGCAGAACTTCACCGGCCAGAAGGCTCTCCTTCAGGCGAACGGCAAACTCTTTGATGATCTCGAAATAAAAAAGGCGCCATAGGATGGGCCGCGCGCTTCGCTATGCTCCAAAGCACGGAACTCGCAAGGTCGCGCATCGCACGGCATCTGCTGCCGAGTGCATCGGTGACTTGTACGATGGGGTCCATGTGACCGGCCTTACCGCTGGTCAGTTCTCTGCGATCGATGCGCTCGAGCACATTGTAAACGAGATCGGTCCTTGTTTCGCTTGGGTGTCGACTTGGACCACTGGCATCTACGATATTCAGCGCGCGGCTGATCTGGCAAAGAACGAGCATCTGCTCGGGGTCCGGATGCTGATCGACCGCGGCACTTTTGAGAAATCGCCCAAGTTCGCGGGACCATTGATCGCGGCTTTGGGGGCTGATGCTTTCAGGTGCCTGTCGGTTCACGCCAAGGTCACGGTTTTTGTTTCCGAGGATCACACGCCTTTGGCCGTTATGCGCTCCTCGATGAATTTGAATAAAAACCTGCGCACCGAGCAGTTCGACATATCCGTGGACCGATCGGTGTCTGGTTTCTATGCGGATTGGTTTGATGTCGCTTGGGATGAGGCCAGCGTTGGCGAGAGCAACGTGGCGATCATGAAGGCCATCTACTCTCGGTTTTTGGCACTCCCGTCTGATGCGGATGAAGAACCGGCGTCGGTCGATGATGCTGGCGACCTCGATGCGCTGTCGCTCGGGAGCCTTGTCCTCTAATGAGCGAAAAGAAAGCGCCAACATATCCCGTCAAAACGATCGCGCTCCTTCTCAAGGTCACCGAGCGGCGGGTGCAGCAGCTGGCACAGGAGGGGGTTATTCCGCGCGGCGACCGTGGGCGCTATGAACTTGCGGGGTCCGTTCAGGGGTACATCGCGTTCCTGCAGAATAAGGTCGCCTTGATTGACGAAGATGGCAAGGGGTTTGACTACAACAAAGAAAAGGCGCGCAAAACCAAAGCCGAGGCCGACATTGCCGAAATGGAAGCCGACAAGATGCGGGGCGGGTTGGTCAGTGCGCAAGAGGTTTCCTCGGCACTTTCCCTGATCATTTCCGAGGTCCGATCTAATTTATTGAACAACACGCCGACGCGGATTGCGTCTCGCGCCAAATCTGAAAAGACGGCAGCGGCTATTAAGGGGATCGCCAAAGAAGAAATTACTGCCGCGCTCCTGGTCCTCTCTACCGCCAGTTCTGAAAAGATTAAGGGCGGCGCGTCGTGAGCGTGGTTCTGAGTGCAGCTGCTCTCGCAATTGTTGCGGGTGCTTTTCAGGGTTTGGCACCTCCGCCTGACTTGAAGCCTTCGGAATGGGCCGAGCAATCTGTGCAGATTCCTGTCGGCAATGCGATACCGGGTCTGATCAATTTCGATAATGCACCGTACCAGCGCGAGCCGCTGGACATGACCGTCGATCCGAACTGCCATCGCATCACGCTCAAGTGGGGCGCGCAGGTCGGTAAAACCCAGCTTGCCCTTTGTGCTCAGGGGTATCGCATCGAGCACGATCCGGTGTCTCAGATGATGATGCAGCCGTCCGAGGGTGATCTTCAAACGTGGCTTCAAACGAAATTTAACCCGCTGGTGGATGCCAATCCGGAACTTGAGAAGCGCCTTTCAACTCCGCGATCGCGAAAGGGCGTCAACAACAGCCGGATGAAAAGCTACCCCGGTGGTTTCATCATGTTCGCGTGGTCGGGTTCTCCAAAGACGCAGCGCGGTCGCTCGGCACCATTTATCGTGTGCGACGAAACGGATGGCTACGATCGTACCGCCGAGGGGCATCCTGTTTCTCTGCTTTGGCAGCGCGCGGCCACGTTTGGGGATCTGCGCAAGCTGCTAGAGATTTCGACGCCTACAATCCGCGGACTTTCATGGATTGATAGCGCCTACGAGCAGGGCGACCAGCGGCAGTTCCATGTCGCCTGTCCTCATTGCGGTGAGGTGCAGGTCATTGAGTGGTCAAACGTCAAATGGGACAAGGACGATGATGGCGAGCACTTGCCTGAAACCGCCTACTACGTCTGTCGGGGTGGCGGTGGCGGTGGGTGTATTTGGTCTGATGCCGATCGGGTTTATGCGGTGCGCAATGCCGAGCGGCTCGGGCATGGGTGGAAGGCAAAGAAGCCGTTTCGCGGCCATGCCTCCTACCATTTAAGCGAGTTGTATTCCTGCTTTACGCGGCTGCAGGACATCGCGCAGTCGTTCCTCGACAAAAAAGCGGCGGGGGATTTGCAAACGTTTATCAACGTGTCGCTGGCGGAAGTTTGGGAGGAAGAAGCCGAGACTTTGGAGATTGACGATTTGATCGCGCGGGTTGAGCCTTTCTCCGCATCGACGCCAATTCCCGAGGGGGTTGCGCTGCAAACGTGCGGCGTGGATATGCAAGAGGATCGCCTTGAGCTTGAACGTGTCGGTTGGGGATTGGGGGAGGAAAGTTGGAGCCTCGACTATCAGGTTTTCTGGGGCGATCCGCTAAAGCCCGAGGTTTGGGCGCTGCTTTTCGACTATCTAGATCAAACTTTTGAGCATGCGTCCGGCGCAAGTCTTAAAATCGCGGCCACTTGTGTTGATACTGGTGGCTCGGGCGGCCTTACCCAAGCGGCCTATGAGCAGCTGCGCGGCAAACAGCGGCGCAATATCTTTGCGATTAAGGGTGGCGGCGGTTGGAACCGTCCAGTCGTTTCGGCTCCGAGTAAATCTAAATCTGGCCGCAATGGTCGGCCAGTGACTTTGTTCACGCTTGGAGTTAACGACGCAAAGCTGACGGTGCTCCGTCGCGCGAAAGAGACAAAAGTGGGGCCCGGTTATTGCCACTTCCCGAATGACCGCGAGCCTGAATATTTTCACCAGCTAACCGCCGAGCGTCTGGTGACTAAATTCCTGCGCGGTTTCCCATTCCGCGAATGGAAGAAAACCAGAACCCGCAACGAGGCGCTCGATTGCCGCGTTTATGCATATGCGGCTCTCAAGGCGCTAAATGCGAATATTCGCATCCGTTTGAACCGGCTCCGTCCTGCCTCGGATGAAATCCCGCTTGATCCGGATGCCGCTGGGGAACCGCCAGAGGAAGTTTCAAAGCCCATTCGAAAGAATAGGCGGAGAAAGTCACGGCGTCCTCGGAGCAGAGGGGCCGGATTCTAGCAGCAGCGGGTGGTGATAATTGCTAACATTTCTCCCAATAAGTTTTACCTCGGGCTTGAGCGCGAGTGTCGAAATCAACTCGGACAAATATCCGGCACCAGATTGGGTGTTGAAAGCGATTTTTCGTGGGCCTTCTTCGTTCGAGTTGACGTCCGATCCATCCGGTTCCATCCACATTTTGAGCGCGACTGCGACGGCCTCGGCATCTTGGTTGGCTGGCGTCTATGCCGTTTCGCTTCGAGCGTATTCTGGCGACGATGTTTTCGAACTCGAAAGCGGCCAGTGTACGATCCTTGCAGATATTTCCGCAGCGCCGGTCGGGCATGATGCGCGCAACCATGCCCAGAAAACGCTGGCTGCGATTGAGGCGGTTCTCGAAAGTCGCGCCTCCAAAGATCAAGAAAGCTATTCGATCAATGGTCGTTCGCTGGTTCGCACTCCGATTGCCGAGCTTCTTTCGCTCCGCGCGACTTACAAAAAAGAGGTCGCCAAGGCCAGCGGCTTTGGTCGTGGCACTAAAATTCTAGGCCGCAAAATCAAGGTGAGGATGTGATGTTTGATTTCCTGAAGCGCCAGCCTGTGTCCCAATCGGTGCGGTCTGAGCCGTCTGTACAATCCGAGCCGTCAGCGACATTTGTTGAGGCCGCGACTTCTATCCCAGCGGTTTCCCGTCGCCAATTTCGGCAGCGGTCCTTCCGTGGCACCCGCCAGCACGATGCGGCAAATACCGATCGCATGACGTCAAACTGGACGCGCACTCCTTTGAGCGCGGATCAGGTTGTCGATCGTAACCAGCGCATATTGGTTGCGCGTTCTCGCGAGCAGTCGGATTCGAACGACTATCTGAAATCGTATTTGCGGATTTGTGAGCAGAACGTGGTCGGGCCGCGCGGGTTTTCGCTGCAAGCTCAGGCGCGTGATGCGGCCGGAAATCTTGACCGTGATGCAAACGAGGCGATTGAGACATGGTGGCGCAATTGGTGCCGTGCCGAAAATTGCGACATAAAGGGTCGCCGCAGCTTTCGCTTGCTTTGCAAATCCGCGATTAGAACCGCTGCCAAAGACGGCGAATTTATGTTTCGCGAGATCATCGGACGGGCGGCTGGTCCGTCTGGATATTCTTTGCAGACGATTGATCCCCAGCGGTGTCCTGTCGATTACAATATCGAGCGGTTATCCGGCGGTCGGTTCATTCGTCAGGGCATTGAGTTTAGTCGTGAGGGGCGCGCTCTGGCGTTTTTCTTCATGACCGACGATCCGTCGATGTCTGGATATACATTCAACGGGCGCAGCGTGGAGCGTGTTCCGGCGGCTCAAATCATTCACGGTTTTTTGGATGAAATGGAAGGCCAGCGGCGCGGATTGCCATGGGCGGCGACGTCGCTCTGGCGGCTTCACATGCTTGCTGGTTTCGAGAAGGCATCCCTTTCAAAAGCCACTACCAGCGCGGCTCTTGGCGGTTTCATCGAATGGGCCGATGGCAGCGGTCCCGAACCCGACGAGGAAAACGAAGACGAGGAGCTTTATATCGAAGCCGAGGGCGGCGTTTATCAAGAACTCCCACCGGGCGCGTCTGCCAAAAACTTCGAGACCCAATACCCGAGCGGCGAGTTTGCCACTTTTCACAAGGCCATGCTTCGCGGTGCCGGTGCTGGCATGGGCGTTTCTTATGTGGCGCTCGCAAACGACCTCGAGGGCGTGAATTTCAGTTCCATCCGTCAGGGCGTTTTAAGCGAACGCGACAATTGGATGGATTTGCAAGAATGGACAATTGAAACGCTCGTTGATCGGGTGTTCAGCGGCGCGTTGAAAGCTGCCCTTTTGCGCGGTCAGGTGAAGGTCAAAGCGCGCGCTTTGCGTCCTGAAAACATCGGGCAGTATCTGAAGGTGTTCTGGCAGGGCCGTCGCTGGGCTTGGGTTGATCCGACCAAAGACGTTAAGGCCGAGGTCGATGCCAAGAACAACTTGCTGACTTCCCCCTCGGAGATCATTCGCCGTCGCGGGGATGACCCAGACACCACTTGGCGCACTTACGCGTCCGATATCAAATTGATGCAGGATGCTGGCATGCCAGAGGCGTTTATCATGGCATCCGTTCTGGGTGTTCAGCCATCAGCTGCGCCTCCCCCCAAACTTAACGACGAAGAGGATTCCCCAGATGAATAAACGTATTTTCTGCAGAAGCGCCGGCACTCTTGCCGCTGCACTTATTGGCTCCACATTAACCCGCGCGGTGACCGCCGAGCAAATCAACGAGAACCGGTCGCAGGGTCCGTTGCGCCTTCAGGCTGCGGTCCGATCTATCGATGAAGAAGCGCGTACTGTTGAGGTGGCCTTTAGTTCTGAGGAGCCGGTTGCGCGCTGGTTTGGTGACGAAATTCTCGACCACTCCTCTGGCGCTATGGATGATACGCGGCTGGCGAATGGTGCGGCGGTCCTGTGGAACCACAACACGGACATTCAGATTGGCGTTGTTGAAAGCGCGAATGTCGGGACGGATCGTCGTGGTCGTGCTGTCCTGCGGTTTGGCAAATCGCCGCGCGCCGAGGAAATCTGGAACGACATTGTCGACGGCGTCATTCGCCATATCTCAGTTGGGTACTTCGTTCGGGCCATCAAGACGGTTGAGCGCGAAGGCGAGCGTGATCAAGTCACGATTACCGATTGGGAACCCTACGAAATCTCCCTTGTGAGCGTACCTGCAGATGCTTCCGTGGGGGTTGGTCGCTCTGTTGGGGAACCGCCAGAGGGAGAAGATACTCGCGAGGCTCATATTGAACCTCAAAATGAACCGCACGAACCACAAGGAAACGTGATTATGAAAAAGATTTTACGAAATGCAGCGGGTGATCTTGTCCGTGCAGAGGTCGACGCTGATGGTAACATCATCAAAATTCTCGAAGTTCTCGAGCGAGCAGCGGAAACGCAAGGGCTTGTAACGCGCGGCCAAGAAGCCGAGCAGACACGCGTTGCTACCCTTCTCGAATTGGGCGAGCAGTATTCCGCCGGTCAGCTTGCTGCAGCTGCTATCCGCTCTAACGAAACTGTCGAAGCATTCACGCGCAGCTTGGTGGATCACGTTCAAGGCAACGGCGAACAGTCCGGCACTCGGTCTTTGAGCGATAATTCTGGCAATATCGGCATGACAAACGAGGAAGCTGGCCGTTTCAGTTTCCTTCGCGTGTTCCGTGCTTTGGCCGACCCTTCAAACCGTGCGGCACAAGAGGCAGCAGCGTTTGAATTCGACGCTTCCCGCGCTGCTGAAGTATCCTCCGGTCGTGAGGCGCAGGGCATCATGGTTCCCTCCGATGTAATGCATCGCGCGCTTTCCACTGGTACCGATGGCGTTGCGACTGGTGCTACGGGCGGCTTTGCTATCGCGAACGACCTAATGTCGCAGTCGTTCATTGAAATGCTGCGCAATCGCTCTGTCCTATTGGGCCTCGCCACTCCGATGGGTGGACTTGTCGGCAATCTCGACATTCCGGGGCAAGCCTCCGGCGCGACCGGCTATTGGCTTGGTGAAGACGATGACGCGACCGAAGGCGCGCAAGAATTGCGCCAGTTGGGCCTCACGCCTAAAACCGCAGCGGCCTTCTCTGAGATTACACGGAAAATGTTGCAGCAAAGTTCTCTCGATGCTGAGGCACTTGTTCGTCGTGACTTGGCGCGCGCTTTGGCTCTGACTATGGATTTGGCGGGTTTCTACGGCACTGGCACCGCGAGCCAGCCTTTGGGGATTAAAAACCTCGTTGGCATTAGCGCTGTCGATTTTGCAGCGGTTCAGCCTACCTTCGCTGAATTGGTCGAACTTGAAACTCTCGTTTCGGCTGACAATGCGGACGTGGATTCAATGGCTTATATCGGGAATGCTAAATTCCGTGGCCATTGCAAAACCACCGAGAAGTTCGCCACCTCAAATGGTGCGACGGTTTGGGAGCAAGGCGGTACCGTAAACGGGTACGCGGCTGAGATCACCAATCAGGTTGCTGACGGCGATGTGTTCCACGGCAACTTCGCGGACATGATTGCGGCCATGTGGGGCGGTTTGGACCTCACTATCGATCCGTATTCGAACTCTAAAAAGGGCCGTCTGCGTATCGTTGCCTTCCAAGATATCGATTTCGCGCACCGCAATATCGAAAGTTTCGCTTACGGCACAAAGGTCGCCGTTTAATCGTCAAACTTTGGGAGGCATTGGGTTGCCTCCCTTTTCCACTTTTCAATTTGGAGCCTAAAAAATGAGTAATAAACAGGTCAGTGTTCGCGTCACTTCCGCCATTGGTGTTGGTGGTAAAATCCATAAGCCGGGGGCCGTTTTGCGTCTTGATGAGGCTGCTGCAAAGAGCCTTTTGCGGCGCGGAAAAGTCGAGATTGCCGGAGATAAAGCGGGTAAATCCGCAAGCGATCTTTCCAGCAAAACGCGCGCAGAGTTGGAGGCATTCGCGGACGAAAAAGAGATTGATGTGAGCGAAGCCAAAAACAAGGCCGATGTGCTCGCTCTCATCGAAGCGGCTCTGGAAGGCTAGGTTAGCTCCATGACCCATCCTTCTTGGGAGAACCTGTCCGATTTCTTTGATCCAGATGAATTCGCCACCGAGGCTGTCTTCAATCGTGGTGAGGTTGAGATTGGGCGGGTTTTGGGCATTTTTGACGATCCCACCGGGCCTTCTTCGCTCGGGGAGTATGAGCACGAAATTCAGGCGCCGCATTTCACTGGTCCCGAGGACGGCTTGTCCCTCGTTGAAGATGGCGACACGGTCAGCATCGAGGGCAAGACTTTTGACGTGATCGGCTCGCCAAAGCTGGACGGCACCGGCGTTTCGGTTGTGACGCTGGCCACGCTCAATGTGATTTTCAATGCTGGCCTTTGATGTCGATGATAGCCGGTTGACGGCCATCGCGGATGAATTCGCAGCCTCGCCCAAGCAGATTGATATGGCCTTTGGGCGCGCTTTGAACAGAACCGCTGGGACTTTGCGCAAACTCTCGGTTGCTGGTTTGAAAACCGAGCTTGGCTTGCGCACCACTACCGCGCTTCGCAATCGCATCAAACAGTACAAATATTCGGGCCGTCGCGGTCGCGGTGTTCGGGTTTGGATCGGGAGCAACGACCTCCCTCTTTCCGCGTTCAAGGGCCGACCTCAAAAAACCGCGACCGGCGTCAAGTTTGGTGATGTCGAAATCCACGGCGCATTTCTCGCCACTCGAGGTGGCAAGCGGGGCGTCTATCAGCGGGTGAGCAATGCATCCTTTCCGATCGCGTCTGTCAGTTTGCCGGTGTCCGATCGGATCATGACGTTCATCGAGGACAACGTGTTTGTGGATCTCGAATCCATTTTCTTTAAAAACTTTGCGGCTGATATCAAAGCGCGCACCATTTACGGAGTTGGCAAATGACCGACGCTATCGATCTTGGCGATGCTCTGGACATTGTCGTGGCCTCCCTCGCGGCGCAATTCCCAACTTTCAAAACGGTTGCCGCCGAGGATGAAAGTCGGAGTGAGTTGAAAGTGCCGGCGCTCATCGTTCAAATGTCGGAAATTGAGCCCAGCCCAGACACCGATGTGCATACGGGCCAGCTGCCGTGCTTTGTGCGTTTTGAGGCGCGGATTGTTCTTGGCAACCGAACGGCGAAAGTTCGGCGCGAAGTGGTCAAAGCTGCGGGCGCGATAGCGACTTTCATTCATAGCAATCGGCTGGGCGTAGAATGGGGCCCGGCTGTCATTGGCGCGATCGAGCCTGACGAATTCTCCCCGATCGCAAACAAGTTTGACGTTTGGCGCATCGAGTGGGTCCATGAGGCCAATCTGGGCGACAGCTATTTTGTCGATGATGGCGTGACGCCAACTGAACTTCTAATCTCCTTTGCGCCTGAAATTGGACCGGATCACGAAGGTGACTATGTGGCGGGGGTTCCTGATGTCTGATTACGCACTTTCTGAGCTTCTGCGCCGGATGGAGCGCATGGTGGTTGTGACCACGGTGGTTGTTCTCGATCGCGCTGGTGCGCGCGCAAAGGTCAAATGGGGTGATGGCGCAGAAAGCGATTGGCTCGCCATTGCCCAGCTGGGTTCCGTCGAGTTGCCGGTCTGGTTTCCTCCGAGTGTCGGCACTCAGGTTGTTGTTCTGTCACCGGGCGGGGATACGACGAAGGGCATTGTATATCCTGGTCCTTTCTCTGGTCCCGTTCCTGCAGGTAACTTTGTCGGCTCGATCGTCGGCACCGGCGAGGTGACTTTGACCGGCAACGTGACCGTCGCAGGGGATGTGGTCGCTTCAGGCGTTAGCTTGACCACGCATACCCATGGCGGTGTCATTTCTGGCGGCTCAAATACCAGCGGTCCGTCCTAGTTCTCTGGGGAAACGCCAGAGGACCAAGCCTCAGATTTGCGCAATCTTGGCGGCATGTATGGTCTTAATTCATTAAGTGCTCGGGAGATTGGCGGGGTGGATCACCTTCGGCAATCTGTGCGGGATATTCTAACGACGCCGATCGGGTCGCGCGTGATGCGCCGCGATTACGGGAGCCGCCTTTTTGAGCTTGTCGATGCGCCGTATTCGGCTTCGACCAAGCTGGCCTTGATCGCGGCCACCGCCGAGGCGCTGATCAATTGGGAACCGCGGATTGTTGTCGAAGAGATCACCCTGCGCACTTATGCGCCGGGCGAAATCATTATTGACTTGGTGGGGCGCTATCTTCCCACCGGCTCTGAAATCAATTTAGAGGGATTAGAAGTCGGATGAGTGCATTTTCCGCTATCAATCTGGACCAGCTTCCTGTTCCGCAGATTATCGACCAGCCAACATTCGAGGAAATCTACGCCTTGCGCGTGGCGCGGCTTCTCGAGTTGGCCGCTGACTTTGGCGCTCCGGATTACATCGCTGGCCTTGAATCCGCTCTGGAACTCGAGAGCGAGCCGCTGGTTCAGCTGCTTCAGGAGGACAGCTATCGTGAAATGCTTTTGCGCGCGGCTGTCCAAGATGCCGGAAAGGGCAACCTTTTGGCTTTTGCCACTGGTGCCGTTCTGGATCACTTGGGGGCCTTCTATGGTGTCGCGCGGTTGGTGCACCAAGAAGCCGAGCCATATGCGGTGCCGCCAGTGCCAGAAATTCTTGAGACGGACGGGCGGTTGCGCGCGCGGATCCAGTTGGCTCCGGAAGGGCTGACTTCGGCAGGTTCGGAAGGGTCCTATGTGTATTGGTCGCTTTCCGCGTCTTCGCACATCAAAGATATTGCCGTGCTGCAAACGGCGACACCGGGGGAGGTGCGGATCGTTGCGCTTTCCACCGAAGGAACCGGTGCCGCTTCTCCTGAAATCCTCACCGCGATCGATGAAATCACCGAGCCGCGTCGGCCTTTGAATGACACTGTGATCATCGATAGCGCGACTTTGGTCAACTATTCGGTCGAGGCCGAATTGACGCTATTTGAAGGTCCGGACGCCGAGCTTGTCAGAACAACTGCCGAAGCCGCACTTTTGGCTTTTGTGGATTTGCACCACCGGCTGGGCCACGATATCACGGTCGCTGGTTTGCATTCGGCTCTTTATCAGCCCGGCGTTCAGGATGTTGTGTTGATCACTCCTGCGGCCTCAATCGTGAATGAAGCCGACGCTGCTGCATTTTGTACGGGTGTCACTGTGACCGTGGTCGGTCGCGATGTCTGATTTTCCGAGCCTCTTGCCATCAAATTCGAGTGATTCCACGCGCGCCATTGAGCAAGCCATGGCCGAGTCGCTTGTCGGCTTGGAGGCTCCGCTCCGGACACTCTGGGATGTGGACACCTGTCCGACCAATATTCTTGCTTGGCTGGCGTGGTCCTTCTCTGTCGAAGTTTGGGAGCACGAATGGTCGGATGATACCAAACGCTCCACCATTCGCGCCGCGATGGAGGTGCATCGCTGGAAGGGAACCCTGCGCAGTGTGAAACTCGCACTTATTTCCGCTGGCTTGGGCGATGCGCGCGTTGTCGAGAATTTTGGGGCCGATCTGGTTAATGGGGTGCCACCATATGAAGGCTGGACCGCCGAGGATGTGCGCGATCATTGGGCTGAGTATCGGGTCTATTTGGCGCGCTCAATTACCATTTCGCAGTCAAATCAGGTTCGTGAAATTCTCGCGCGGGTGGCTCCGGTTCGCTGCCACTTGAAGGGGCTTTTCTTCACGGAAGCGCTGCATCTCTACAACGACACAATCACCCATGACGGGTCTTACACACATGGAGTCACCTGATGGCGGGATTGACAGAAGACGGACTTTGGGCCGCTGCAATTTACCAAATCGAAAAGACCGATCCTGTTGTAGGTGGTCCTCCCGATTTGGCGGCTGGCGAAGGCATAACCAATCAGCCGCACTTGGAGTTGGCAAACCGGACCTCGTGGCTCAAAACTAAAATTGATGCGCTTCTGGTTACGATTGGTCTTGGCCATACGAGCGGCTTGGACGCGGACATGGTTGACGGGCTTCATGGCTCTCAGCTTGCGCGGACCGATGTGGCTGAAACGTTTAATGCTGCGGTGACGCTCGATAATAACCTGACGGTTAAGGGCATCCTGTACATTGGTAAAAATGGCGGTGGCAATTCCGTTTCGTATTTTTACGATGATACTGCGGATGTTAATCGCGCTTTTTATTGGAATAACTCGGCTGAATATTTGGCCATGGAAAATGCGGACGGGAGTTTTGGCAAAGTCTGGAACTCTGCCAATGACGGCACCGGCTCCGGCATGGATGCTGATCTGCTCGATGGGGTGCATGCCGCTCAATTTGCACGGACCGATGTTTCTGAAGCCTTCGATGAAGCGGTTCTATTTAAGAAAACCGCGACGGTTCAGGGTGAGTTGTTCGTTGGCAAAAACTCCGGCGGGTCTTCTATCGTTTATTTCTATGATGATACCTTCGATCTTTGGAGAAATCTGTGGTGGGATGATGCCTCACAAGGGTTTCGGATGCACAACTCGGACGGGTCTAACGGCAAAATCTGGAACGGTGCCAATGATGGCACCGGCTCAGGTTTGGATGCTGATCTGCTCGACGGGGTGCATCTTGCCTCAATCGGCCGGACGGATATCAGTCCCACCTTTTCAGAGACAGTTTATGCGGACAAGAATGTCGTCGTTGATGGTTTCGTATACGTGGGCCAGTCTGGAGCCTCAAATACTGGCATGTATTTTTACGATGATGTTTCGGATATCTACCGGCTATTACTCTGGTCCAGCGGCTTGCAAGAGTTCCGGATTGCCAATGGCGACGGCAGCTACGGAAAAGTTTGGAACTCATCAAATGACGGCACTGGTTCGGGCATGGATGCAGACCTTCTCGACGGGGTTCAACTCAGCGAAATTGCACACACTGGCAAAGGCCACGGCGCAGTTGGGCAGTATGTCTTTGCTGTGCGACTAAGCGGAGCGATCAATGCTGGCAGCAATTATGCGGGTTCCAGTCTTCGCCCATCGGGCATGAATGTACCCTACCAACTCGCGCTCGATACGGTGGCAAATGGCACGGATTCTCAGCTGTTTCGGGGCGGTTCCGCGCTTTCCGGGACTTGGAAAGCGCTGGGAGAAGTCAGCCACAATTCCGGTTCAACCTATACCCGCGCGACCCTGTTCATGAGGATTTCTTAAAATGGCTTTTATTATCAACAACCGCCAATTCCTAGCTGATGGGCGCGTCGATTGTGACGTGGTTCATCCCGAGCTTGGGCTGATCCCTTTTACCGCCGATCCAACGGAAACGGACGCATTCAGTGTGGCAGTTTGGGCGCAATTGCAGGAGGAGGGCGGCATTGCTCCGGTCCCTGCACTGACCGCAGCGGATATCGAAGCCGCGCGGCACGTTTCACTGATGGATATCAAAAGCCTCCACGCCTCCCTTCTTGGCAGTCTGACTGGCGGCGCAACACCTGAAGAACGGGATACTTGGGGCATCAAAGCGCAATCTGCCCATGCCTACCTAAACGGCACAGCTTCCGATGCAGAAGCCTCGCTTATCGAGATCGAGGCAGAGGGTCGTGGGGTAACGGCATCAGCGCATGCCTCGGCAGTAGTGGCAAAGGCCAACGCCTATATGAGCGCGGTGGCTACGGCTGCAGTGATGTGTGCCCAGCTGGAGGTGGCTCTTGCGAATGCCGGAACGATCGCGGAGTTCGAGGCTGTGGTCTCTTCCGGCCATGCGTCTGTGGATGAAATATTGGCAGCGTTTGCGGCCCAAGGTGCAAACGGAGTTTAGCGGTGACCAACAAGCCAAGAATTGAAAACAGCGACCGAGGCATCACGCTCTCGCGCGGTCTGGCGTGGACTATCTTCGGGTTCCTGTTCTCCCTGTCCGTGACCGGCGTTGGTGCCGGGATAAAGTTCGGGACGCAAATGTCCCAATTTTCGACGGCGATTGATGTGCTTCAAGCCTCCGGCACCAAGCGGGACGAACGGCAGGAAGAATATGGTTCGCGGATCCGCTCGCTTGAAAACGGCGCATCTCGCGACGGCGCGCGCTTCGAGAGTGTGATGCGCGACATGCAAGAGGTGAAGGCTGGCCTCGATGAAACCAACCGGCTTTTGCGCCAACTCCTAACCCAGAGGAACTAAAAATGTTTTTACCCGATTGGAAAGAAATTCTAACAAAGGCGTGGTCGATCAAGTTGATTATTCTGGCCGCGATATTCAGTGGGTTGTCGGTTTTCGTCTCCCAAACGAACGCCGATGTGCTGGGGCTGTCACCGGCCATGTTCGCGGGGTTGGCTGCGATCATCAACGCGGGTGCTTTCGTGGCGCGCATCCTTGCTCAGAAGGAAACCACCAGTTTTCTCAAGGATACGAGCGGGGCGGTTAAAAAAGGCGCCGTAGGTCTATTGGCCGGTTCGGCTGTCGCTCTGGCAGCTACGGTTTCCTTCGTTGGCGGCTGGGAGGGGCGCTCGCTTGTCGCTTATCAGGATGTTGTTGGTGTGTGGACGATCTGCGACGGCGAAACGCTCGGGGTCAAAAAGGGCGACGTCCGGACGGCAGATGAATGCGACGAAATGTTCGAGAAGCGCCTCATCCAGTTTGAGGCGGAATTGGACAAATGCCTTTTCGCGGTCGTGCCTGTACCTATGAAGATTGCGCTAAATTCTTGGGCCTACAATGTTGGCTCCGGCGCGGCTTGCAGATCAACTCTGGTGAAGCTGGCAAATGCCGGGGATCTCGAAGGCGCTTGCCACCAGTTGCCGCGTTGGAATCGGGCGGGTGGTCGCGTGATTAAGGGTCTGTCCAATCGTCGCGGTGCTGAACGCGCGCTTTGCCTTTCCGCGCTTTGATGGGTGTTGTTCTGAAATATGCGCTAGGGGCGGCGCTGGTCGCCCTTGCTACCGTCTATGGCCTACTTGCTCTCGAACGATCAGAGAGCACCGCTTTGCGCAGCCAAAACGCGAATTTGTCACGTTCCGTCGCTGCTTTGACCGAGCAAGCGCAAAAGTCGGCTTTAGCTCGGGAGGTTGAGGCCGCTCGGGTTGTTCGCTGGACCAATCGCGCCGCTGAATTGGACGCCTCGATCGAGGCGCTTCGCACAGGAGATTTTAACGATGAAATTCTTGATCCTCGTATCGCCGCTATTGTTAATGGCTGGCTGCCAACCGGCGACTGAGTACGTTTATATTGAGCGCGATATTCCAGCCGAAACTTTGACGCCTTGCCCAATCTCTGCGCGCCTGGTGCAAACCGTGACCGAGCTTGCCGTCTTGGCGACCGAGCACCGCCGATCTGCAGAATGCGCAAATGGGAAAATAGAGGCTATTGCAGAAATTCTTCTTTCTGAACGGGTTTGAGTTTAAAGCAGGACGCAGTTGGCGAAAACTGTGAGTCAATCTGTATGTTCTGAGCAGCGAACTAAGGTCTTAAAAGGGCGGAGAGCCGCCATTCGCTGCGCCTGCAAACTAAACTGGGCTACATGAAGAAAGCGGACGCTCGGGGCTGCGACCCAGTTTTTGCGATGTGCAAACGCAGCGAACGGCAGTTGAGAGCCCACTTTGACCGATGCTGCGCATTGCATGAAGGTCCGCTCCGCGCGTCCATAATATCCTATTCTGCTAGAGAACGAGACTTCTCACCACTCGGTTATCACTCTTGAATTTTGCTCCTCAGGCGTCGTCATCCTCTGCTTCAAAAGCTTCCAACGCGGCGTTCAGCGCATTGATCGCCGAAGGGAAGCCACCATAGAGCGCCATCTGCCAGATGACTTCTGCGATCTCTTCCTTTGACAGCCCAGCTTTGCGACCACCAGCAATATTAACCATCAACTGCGGTTTTGTCTGACCACCCAACGCAGCCTAAGCGGCGATGGGTGCCAGATATAGGTCACGCAGAGGCAACCCGGGTCGGGCATATTGGCGCCCATAGGCAAAGTCGACGACCCCCTCGGCCATCCCGGGGAGGAGGTGGCCGTAGCGTGCATTCAGCGCGTCTTCCATTCCTGGGTTCAAACGTTCCGAAAGTTCTCTGCCTGTTTGTGTCGTATCGTTCATCATGGTTTTTTCTACTTTCAACAATTTGTCACATGCCTGCGATTAAGACCCCGTCATTTGATATTCAGGGACATCGCGAAATTGACGCACAAGGAAATCAATGAACGCACGTGTTTTTGGAGCAAGGTTACGCTTATCCGCAAACATGACGGCAATGTCGGTGCTCGGTGGCGCATATTCCGACAGAACATGGACCAATTCACCTGACTGGAATTTTCGGTCCGCCATGTAAAAGGGCAGTCGCGCAATACCGATCCCTGCAAGTGCCGCGCGATAGACAACGTCGGTGCTGTTTCCCTCAAAGCTGCCCTTTGCCTCGAAGTCTTGACCGTTGAAGGGGTCAGGCTTGTCCCAAGAGTTCCGCTTACTGTTTCCAGCAATCCTTAAACAATTGTGGTGTTTCAATTCGTCGAAACGTTTGGGGTTTCCCCACCGTTCAAGATAGGTGGGTGAAGCGCACAAAACGCGACGGCTTTTCATGATACGGCGGACCATAATGTCGGGAATCTTACGCTGCTCGGCAAAACAAATGGTCGCGTCAAAGCCCTCACTCTGTAAGTCGATAACGCGATCTGTCAGCTCCAATGATACCTGAACACTGGGGCATTCGTCTAGAAATTGGGGTAAAATCGGGATCAGTTGAGATTTACCAAACGCAACACTGGACGCTATTTTGAGCATGCCGCGAGGGATGCCGTCCAAATTCTGTATCAGCGCCTCAGCCTCCTTGAACTTTTCAGCCATAGCTTTGCACTTCTCGTAGAATTCTTGGCCTTCTTGCGTCGGAGTGACACCTGTTCTAGTGCGATTCAGTAGTCGGAAGTGAACCTGATCCTCAAGCAGCCCGATTTGTTTGCTGACCGCCGAAGGCGTCCGTCCAATTGTCCGTGCCGCAGCCGAAATACTGCCGCGTTCAACAACTGTCGCAAAGGTCAACATTTGTGCAGAAATATCCATTTTACATCCCCTGACTGTGCCAATACGGAACAGACCCTTTGCCAAATCGCCCAATTGTGAGCGCTACCAAATCTTCGTATCTCTGCAGTGCAGCATAAATACTGCGCCGCAGCAACAAGCGAGGACATAACATGGCAGTTACAAGATCAAACTCCGGGCTAGACGTCGTTTTGGATGCTGGCCGCACAATCTTTCATCAAAAGCGAGATCAGATGAGACAGGCGCTGGCAAAGCGTAGGATCTATCGCGCCACGCTTTTTGAACTATCAGCGCTCTCAAACCGTGATCTTAATGATCTGGGCATTCCGCGCAGTAACATCAAGAGACTCGCTATGGAGGCCGCTTATGACTGTTAATTCAAATATGGCTGAGCCCAATGGCCGTCACCGCGGCACAGCAGCAATCTCTTTTTCAAAGATTACGCATGGATTTCTCGCGATATTGGCGCGGTTTAGGGCCAATGCAAAATCCACACTGAAAGTCCTTCAAATGGCTCGGATGATGTCGGTGCTCTCGAACATGAGCGACCATCAGCTTGCCCAGATCGGTATCCAGCGAGCCGAGATTCCCAAATACGCAGAAACACTTATGGCGAACGAATAAGCAAACAGACCGATCGGTCTGAGCCATCAACGAAAAATGCTGGTTCTCGCTCCTCCCAGAGTAAGCCAGCACGAGCAGCGGCGATAAAATAACCAACAGGGAACGCCAATGCACAGGGCCAGCATCTTCACCTCCTCCCGAAGATGCTGGCCCAATTTTTTGGGCAGATAGGAGACCTGAACAATGCGTCTCAACAGTCATCCTCAGGACGTTCTCGTCAGTCGTCTTTATGAGGCCAATCAAGACAGCATTCGCGATCACTTTCAACGTCTTGATATCCGATCTCGTCGCGCGCGGTTTTGTGGAGCGGTCAGCGACGGGGGGATCTTAAAATACGCACAGAACATCTTTCGTAATGACAGCATTGTCTGCGGCGCCTCTGTCGATGGTCAAGTGCGGGGAATTGTTGAACTGCGCGGCGTCTTTCATTCCTGGCCATCAACGGCGGAAGCTGCCTTCTCTGTTGAACTTGACTGGCAAAATATCGGGATAGGAGATGCGTTGTTTGAGCGAATGTTCGCAATGGCCCAGAACAGGGGCGTCAGGACCATTCAGATGATGTGCCTGAAAGGAAACAGCCGCATGAGGCACCTTGCGACAAAGCACCATGCTTTGCTGCGCAATGACCAGGATGCGGTTGAAGCTGTCCTCCATCCGTACTGGCCAACGCCTGCGTCCATGGCAGAAGAGATCGTCGGAGAGGCGAGAAGCTATGCTCACAGGCCATTTGAATAAAGCAGCCGTTCGGGGGAGCTGCAGCGAAAACACCATTTGTCCGCACACCGACGTTTGAGCCAACAAAATAAATGCTGCACCGAGCACGAATGTCCGCTTCGACGGGCCGCACCGCAGCATTTTGAGGTGGTGACCAATGGCAGCTTCGGGCCGGAAGTTGCCCTCGTGGCTTCAGTCGAACGGCACATTGTCCCGCACTTCGTTGGGGAACCGCCAGAGGGACTGCGTTTTTTGAAGTGGGATGGTGGCGAGGATAAAAACTCGTAACACCTAAAAAAGAGGCCCACATGACAGATTTCTTGCATGGCGTTGAAGTGGTCGAGATCGACAGTGGGCCTCGCCCAATCGAGACCGTCAAATCCGCTGTTATTGGTATCGTTGGTACCGCTCCCGATGCTGATCCCCTCGCTTTCCCGTTGAACATTCCTGTGCTGATCGCCGGTTCCCGTAAGGAAGCCGCGCTTCTGGATACCGTAGGGACCAGTTTGGGTACTCTGCCGAATGCCCTTGATGGTATTTTTGACCAAGTCGGGGCCGCTGTTGTTGTCGTGCGTGTCGAGGTGGGTGTCGATATTGCCGAAACTCTCGCGAACGTTATTGGCGGCGTAAACGCAACAACCGGCGATTTTGAAGGCGTCCACGCTTTGATCGGCGCGGAGAGCGTCCTCGGGTTTTCCCCTCGTATTTTGATCGCTCCGGGCTTTACGCACCAGCGCCCGGATGATCTTGCAAATCCCGTTGTTGCCGAACTTCAAGGTATTGCGGATCGTATGCGCGCTGTCGTTATCGCGGATGGTCCCAACACCACCGATGCAGCCGCTGTGGCTTCCGCTGGTGATTTTGGGTCCAGCCGCATCTACATGATTGATCCTTGGCACAAAGTCATGGTCGGGAGCGACGTTCTCGATGTGCCGCCTTCCTCTCGCGTTGCGGGTTTGATTGCCAAATCGGACAACGATGTCGGGTTCTGGGCTTCGCCTTCCAACCAACTTATTAGCGGCATCATCGGCACAACGCGCGCCGTCGACTTCAAGCTGGGCGATCCGAACTCTCGGGCCAACCTCTTGAATGAGAGCAAAGTTGCCACGACGATCCGCCAGAATGGCTTTCGTCTTTGGGGTAACCGTTCGGTGACGGATGATACCAAGTGGATTTTTCTTTCGGTGCGCCGGACGGCCGACATCATCAACGATTCCCTTTTGCGCGCCCATCTTTGGGCTGTCGATCGCGGGATCACCAAAACCTATGTGGAAGATGTGGAGGAGGGCGTGAATGCCTATCTTCGCGACCTGACCGCGCTGGGCGCAATTCTGGGCGGCAAATGTTGGGCCGATCCGGACCTGAACTCTGCGGCAAATATCGCGCTGGGCAAGGTCTTCTTCAATTTCGATTTCACGCCTGTCTATCCTGCCGAGCATGTCACCTTCCGGTCGCATCTCGTCAATGACTACATCACGGAGGTTTTTAACTAATGGCTGCTGAAGACATTCTCAAATATCTGAATTTGACCGTCGATGGTCGCGGATATGCTGGCAAAATCGAGGAGTACAATCCTCCGGCGATGACGCTCACAACCGAAGAGTTCCGTGGGGGCGGCATGGATGCCCCCATAGATATCGAAATGGGCATGGAAAAGCTGACCTGCTCTTTTGTGCTCACCTCCTACGACCTCAATGTCTTGAATTTGTGGGGCGTAAAATTGAACGGTGGCATCCAGTTGACCGCGCGCGGCTCTCTCGAAAGCCTCGACGGCACCGCCACGGCTGTTGTCCACAACATGACGGGGAAAATCATCAGCCTCGAGCGTGGCACTTGGGGGTCTGGCAAAAAGCCCTCCCTCACGATCACCAATTCGCTGACGTATTACCGTGAGGTGCATGGGGCGAAAACGACGCACGAAATTGATGTGATCAATATGGTGCGCCTCATCAACGGCGTTGATCAACTCGCGACTCATCGCTCAAACATAGGGCTTTAAAACATGACCCCTCCCGAAACTCAAAACCCGATTACTGATCTTCCCGATGGCAAAAAGAAGATCGACTTTTCGGCGCGTCCTGTCCTCATCGACGGTGTCGAAGTGTCCTCGATCGTAATGCGCGAGCCGACTGTCGGTGACCAGCTGGCGGTCGATGGGATTAAGTCTGCCGCGCAGAAGGAGGTCGCCATTCTTGCCAATCTTTGCGAGTTGGCTCCGGAGAATATCTCGGGTCTTAAAATGCGCGAGTATGGCCTTCTTCAGGACGCGTATCAGGCTTTTATGATCTGACCGTTCAATCGGTCGGCTGGGCTATAAAAAACAACCACCAGCGTATTGGCTTGGGTTTGGAGGTCGGGGCCGATGTTCTCCGCACTCCCATCCTGAATTTAAGCCAATTCGCAGGGTGGAGTTTGACTGAAATCGAAGCGCTCACGGTCCAGCGCTTCCTCTGGTGGTACGAGGGGCTTCCCAAAAATGAGCAGTAAGCAGCGCCTCAGTGCCTCGATCACCATTGGTTCGGTGATCGAGCAGTCGGTCAAAAAGAACATCGGGGTGCTTCGCTCCGGCCTTCAAAGTGTTGGCAACGAAATCAAAACCGTTGAAAAGCGCCAGCGCGAACTCTCCAAGCAGCGCAACGTTCTGGTTCGGCAGGGTCAATCTGTCGAGGCGCTCGATCGCGACTATGAAGAACTGAACCGCACACTGGTCAAACTTCGCCGCTCGCAGGAGCGCTGGACGCGCGCGGCTGGTGCTTCGCGCCGTGTGGGTTCCTCCTTCTCAAGTATGGCCGGTGAAATTGGCCGATCTGCTCGCACCATTTCCTTCGGTCTTGGGCTTGCTGGCGGCGCAATCTTTGGCCTCGCATCCTCGACCGCGCAATTGGGCGACGATGTTGCCAAGACAGCCGACAAGCTCGGCATCGGTACGGCTGCACTGCAGGAATTGCGCTATGCTGCTGAACGCTCCGGTGTCGCCACAGCCACGTTCGACGGCTCTCTCGAGAAGATGGTCAAAAACATCGGCCTCGCGATGGACGGTACCGGCGCTCAGAAGGATGCCTTCGACGCCTTGGGTCTGTCTGCCAGCGATTTGGCGACTATGCTCCCAGAGGATGCGCTCGCGCTTATTGCCGACCGCATGCAGGGCGTGGCAACGCAATCGGAAAAGGCCGCGCTTGCAAACGACATTTTTGGCCGATCTGGGTTGGGCCTCCTGGTCATGTTGCGGGACGGCTCAAAAGGGCTAGAGAAATTGCGCAACGACGCGCGCCGGACGGGATATGTCCTCTCGGAGCAAGCCGCGCGGGATGCCGAAGTCTTCCAAGATACTCTGCTCGATACTCAACTGGCGGCAAAAGGTCTCAAAAATACGGTAGGAGCCGCGTTGCTTCCGGTCGTAACGGGTGCGCTCGCGCAGATCGGTGACGCGCTCATTGCCAATCATGCGAACATCGAGGTGTGGGCCGAGGCATTCGCTGGTGGTGTTGAACGCTCGCTTCCCAACATTATCGAACTCGGTAAAGGTCTGGGCAAAGTCTTGGGTGTGACGCAGTCCGTGATGGCTGCGACCGCCGACATGGTTGGTGGTTGGGAAAACTTCGGGATTATCATTGGCGGCGTTCTCGGCAGCCGGTTAATTGTGAAGGTCGGAAAATTCGCCGGTGCGGTATTCGGGTTAGGGCGCGCTCTTTGGGTTCTCACTGGAGCCACGCCTTTTGTGGTCGGGGGGATCCGTGCCATTGGTTTGGCGCTGGTTGCCAATCCCATAGGGGCAACCATTGCCGTCATCGCAGCCGGTGCCGCGCTCATCATTTCCAATTGGGAAACGCTCGGGCCTTGGTTCTCGGATATGTGGGGAGTGGTACTCGAGAAGTTCGACGCTATTGCCACTTTCGTGGGGGGCGCGTTCACTAGCACCATGGATGCTGCCGGTTCCGCAATGAAATCCACATGGGGGGCGGTCAAAGGCTTTCTCGATCCGATCCTGACTTGGATTGGCGATAAGTTCACAACCGTGCTGGGCGTCATTCAGCCGGTGATCGATGCGCTAAAGTGGACGGTCGATAATGCGCAGGGCGCGCTCGCGGCTATCGGTGTGGGTGACAATAGGCCTACCGTGGATGTCGGAGCAGCTGCTCAGGAAAGCGCGGGTCAAACAGGCGCCATAGTTGGCGGGGCTGTTTCGCCAAAAACTCAGGCGCGATTGGATGCCAACAAGGCGCGCTTGGCAAAGCGCCAGAATTTACAAACGAACGCGCTGGGCGGTCCTTTCGGATCCGGTTGGCATCTGACCGGCGAACGGGGCCCGGAGTTGAAGTTTGAAAACCGCGCGGGGTATGTCGCCAACAATCGCGCGCTGCGCCAAGCCGTGACCATGTCGGATCGCTTGGCTGGCAATTCGCCCATGGCGGCTCGTCTTTCCGGAATGGGTGGACGAAGTGGTGCGCGCTCCGGCGGAGCTCCGAACCAAGGCGTGACGCAATCCATCACAAACCACTTCCACGCAGCTGGTGTTAGCGCCAGTGAGTTGTTGGAGTTGGCAGAACGTAAAATGCGCAAACAGGCTCAGGGTGGTCTATATGATCGCGCTCCGAGTTCTGGTCCGTTTGGGAGATAGCCAATGGCCGAGGTAATGATGCAATTGGGCTTTCTGCAGTTCTCTCTGGATACCGCAGCTTATCAGCGCTTGTTCCGTTCGACCGAGTATCGTTGGGCGCGTCAGGCACGGATTGGTACAAACGACGCTTTGCAATTCGTCGGGTTTGGCGCGGACTCTATCGATATCGAGGGAGTGATCTATCCGCACTTTCGGGGTGGCCTGAAGCAGGTTGATAAAATGCGAAGCCAGAGCAGCCTCGGGTTGCCGGTTCCGCTCGTCACGGGGCAGGGCAAAGTGCTCGGCTTGTGGGTGGTAGAAGCCATTAGTGAGGGGCAGGAGGTCTTTGCAAAGCAGGGCATCCCAATGCGCCAAGATTTCACGATGAAAATTGCGAGGTATGACGGCGGTGTCAGTTCTTTATTACGTTTCTAGCGGGGGCGATGTTCTCGATGATATCGTGTTCCGTCATTACGGCAGCACCAGCGGTCTGCAGGTCGAAGCCGTCCTTGAGGAAAACCCCGGCCTTGCCCAGCTTGGTCCTGTGATCACGGGGGGGATCCGGATTGCTCTGCCCGATTTGATCCAGTTGCCGCCTGTCGTTGGGGTCGCACTGTGGGATTGATTGATTTTCGCCCCTTGGTCCAAGTCTCGATTAACGGCATTCCGTTGTCGGGTTTCATCTTCTCGCAGCTGAGTTCCGTCAGCGTGTCGGATTCGGCGGGGTTTATCTCTGATACTGCGGAGATCACTTTCGCCAATGTCTCGAAGTTCAGCCAGTTCATCATGCCCGAGCCGGGGGCGGAGATATCGGTCGGTCTGGGCTATCTCAGCGGGTTTCGTAATATGGGCGTCTTTATCGCGGATGAAGTCGAGGAATCGTCGCCACCTCGTAATATCCACATCACTGCTCGCGCCAAGTCGCAGGGGCTTGCCTCTAACGGCATGGGTCCGATCACTCAGCAGAAAACTAGATCGTGGAGCGCTGGGCTGACGCTTGAAAATATAGCCACAAATATTGCGGCCGAAAATGGTTTGACGCTCGCAATCTCAGCAAACGCGGCTCCGATCGTTCCCGGGCATATCGATCAAATCGATGAATCCGACATTGCCGTTTTGACGCGGATCGCGCTCGCTTACGACCTGGTTGCAAAACCAGCGGGTGGCCGGTTGTTCATCGGTCGGCGCGCGGATTCGGTTTCTGCCAGCGGCGCTCCCATGCCGGTCACCTCGCTGTTGAGCACGGATGTGTCGCGCTGGCGCATGCGGCGCTCGCTCGGTGAGGCGGTTGGCACAGTCATCGCGACCTATCGCGATTTGGCGGCAGCTAAGGACGTAGAGGTCAAAATTGGCGACAAGGAGCCGGTGCGCCGGTTGCGGGAGCGGTTTCGGGATGAAGCCACCGCGCGCGGCATGGCGGATGCTGAAGCGCGGCGTGGCAGTCGGTCGGTTGAAACGCTCGAGGTCGAAATGGTGGGCAATCCGTCAATTGTAGCGGAAAGCAAAATCCTACCGCTCGATTTCAGTTCCGCAGCTGCTGGCGAGTGGTTGGTCGAGAACGCTGTGCATTCGGTTTCCGACGCTGGTTTTGTTACGACAGTGAAGGCGCAGCGCCCAATTTGAAAAGGACCCGAAATGGGCTCAGACCCGCCGTTCGCTGCTCAATTTACCTACGTCGGGTGTGCGGACGAAGCCGCCGTTTGCAAACCCTTGCCCCTTACGCATTGCAGGCAGGGCGACGATATGCATGTTGCCCCCAAAGGGCCGTCAGTTGTTGAACTCGGGCGACACTTTCGGACCGGCAGAAACAACACCGCTCTTCGCCGCGGTGGAATACATTTCCGAAAGGGTATCCTGAAGCTTGTCGGCGAACGCGCGAGCATCGTCCTCGGTCAGACCTGAAGTTGGGATCGGATTGCCGATGCGGATGCGGATTGTTCCTGGACGTGCCCGGATGGCTCCCAACGGCAAGGTATGGTGGCCACCATGAAAAACCACAGGGATCACAGGCGCACCTGCACGTATCGCAATCAAGCTGGCCCCGATTTTAAAACGTCGGATACCATCAATGCCGGACAAACGACCCTCACCGCCCCAAGCAACGCGTTCTCCACCACGGATGCGCTGGACCATCTTGTCGATCAGGGCATCTGTGGCCGCCCTGTTTCCCCTTTGAACGAGTTCAAAATCGATGCGTGCGAAAGCGGCGCGTGCGAATGGGAAGAATTTGTAAAGGTCTGCTGCCGCTGCGCGGTCCACATGATCAAGGAACGCCACCATAAAGGCCATCAGGTCGGGAAAGGAAGATTCGTTGTAACACAGCACACAGCCACGGCCGGGCGGCGGCAGTGGGCCGTCAATTTCAACTGAAATGTGGCACGTATTCAGGAACCGTTGGCAATGGCGGGACATGATTGCACGCCCTTCTTGTTTGGATTCCGCGAGGTAGGCGACACGGGCATTGGCCAGCGGGAGACCTAAGATCCACTGCGCACAGGCCGCAAGGCCGCGCTTGATTTCGATAGCCATCCGCATAAGATGCAAGCTAGACCTCAAAGGCCGAAACTTTCAAGTCTTTCTAAGATGTTCTGACAATAATGCACCAAGATCGTGAAGCACTCTTGGTATGCTGATCTTCACTCGCATCGTTTGAGGATGCGTCGATGAAAGTGCCCGCTTCGGGCTCATTCCTGCCGTTTGCTGCAATCATCTCCGACGGCAGCTTTGGCGATTTTCCGAAATTCGGGCTAGTTTTGGTGTAAAAGTCAAAGTTATCTGACATTCAACACATGGGTGGGGTGAAACAGTGTCTCAAACCGGTGTTACGGCTTAGTCGCGCGGCCTTGCAAATCCACGATTGCTGCACTCTCGCCTGTCACGAATCGAGCCCATTTTTCCATTAGGATGCGCCGTTGGTCTAAAAGGTCCGATCTGGCATAGGAGCGTTCGATGGCATTCCCTGTTCTGTGGGCCAGAGCGGTTTCTGCCACGTCATATGTTGCGGTCTCATTGTCCTGAACCCAAGTCCTGAAGCTGGTCCTAAATCCGTGCGGCCTCCCTGCTTCTCCGAGCACATTCAATGTTTTCGCCAGCGCCGTATCTGAAATGCCGTTTTTGGTAGCCGTGCCCGGAAATATAAACACTTCGGAAAACGTCGCCATTTTTTCGACAATCAGAAGTGCCGGCTGATTTAATGGCACAGCGAAGTCGTGTGTTTTTCCGACGCGACCTTTCATTCGATCCGCGGGGACTATCCAAGTGTCGCCTTCGATCTCAGAAAACTGTGCGCCTCGACAGCCGTTTGATCGCACCGCAGTTAAAATCATAAACTGCAAACATGCAGCTGCTACGCCTCGACCTTCCAGCGCTTTGAACAATTCGGGGATTTCCTGCCATGGGGTTGCCTTGATCGGCTCGCTCACATGGATATGCTCGCCCAGCAGATATTCGGCAGTGTCGGCCATGTCTGGGTCGCAGTTCAGTCCCATGCGTTTCCCGCCGCGTAAAACGATCCGAATTCGGTTTAAGGCTTTCTGCGCAGTTACGTGCTTCTTTTTCCAAATAGGCGCCAGCGCATCCTTCAAGTGGAGCACGGTGATATCGGATACGGCTTTCTGGCCGATCAATGGGATGATGTGGACGTCGAGTGGGCTTGTCCATCTCCCAGCTATTCCCTCGCGCCTAAGTCCGGCCTTCTTCGCTTCAAAGACTATCTGGGTCAGCTGGCTAAACGTGGGATTTGAGAAGGAGCGTTCCTTTTCGGCCTCATCCTCGATGCGCCGTTTCTCGTCTATCGGGTCGACACCTTGCGAAACCATCGCAGCCCATTTGTCTCGACTCTTGCGCGCGGCTGCGAGGCTAACGGTGTCTAAACTCCCGAGGCCCATTTCTCGGCGTCGTTTGTTCAATTGGTATCTGAAAATCCATCGGCCATTGTCGGCTTTCTTGATTAAATAGAGGCCAGCGCCGTCTTGGAGTTTGCCGTCGCCAGTATTCTTTATCGCCACCGCTGTTAGTTTATTTCGCATTTCTGCCCCCCACTTTGCCCCCCACCGTAGGAGGCGCTGTCATGCTTTCCCTTGCGTTGTCGAGCGCCGGAAAAGCGTTAAGCCATTGGTATCATAGACCGAGGGTGCGTCACTGTGCAACGTCCTGCATCATAAGGTAGGCGCCCCCCTTGGGCACCACAAATCTCCTGAAAATGGCGTTATATTATTGATTTAGATGGATACAGAGGTTTTCTATCCGCCCTGCAATCCGCCTTGTTGTTTTCAATTGCATTGAAGCTCATCCATCTAGCCAAATATGGTTTTACCGATCAACGATGTGCCGCCACTTTCGGCCCAGAGAAGACCTTCGTGGCTTTTGCTACTAACGGCGGCAACGAGCCCAGATCACCATTTTTCTGCTGGGGTGCCAACGGCTGCTTTGAGGACGTTGGCCCCCAAAGTCGACAATAACCCCAACAATTAATCTCGGATATGATGATCCGAGGATCGCGCCTCCATCGTTGTGCTGCGATAATATAGCCCAGATAACCTAGTATCATTCCCGCGCCCACGCCCCGGCTTATCTGCGGCCGCGCCAGCAAAAAACCAGTCAAAACAAGCGACATAGCAATCATGATCGGCAAATCGAATGTCAGGAAACGAGAATTAAGCGGTCGGCCGTTGTGTTTCAAAAGGGGCGGCTATGATAGGATAGAGGTGGGCACAATGCTGTGAGCCAATCGAGAAGCGCACGCACCGGTTTCGCCATTGCGCCCTTGCGATAAATCG
>NZ_JBGFCD010000015.1:0-118755 GCF_041205405.1 Falsihalocynthiibacter sp. S25ZX9 | reverse complement strand
TCTTGCCCCCCGACGAGGCCTATGCCAACAAAACAGAACCAATGAGAGTAGCAGCCTGACATGAAACCCTGATCCACCTTAACAAGGCTGCAAACTGGTCGAAAACTTAGGACCACCTCTGATGTTTCCCGATTGATCTCACAAACTTGTCCCAAAACGATCTGCGGACACGCCATAAAACATTGAAATAAGTAAGGAAACGATATGATTAAACATAAAGAAACTGCTCTGGCAGAACAAAGAGCCGTGGCTTATGCGGACGGAGCAGTACTTTCAGGAACCACTGCTGCAGGTTGGGGGTGCCATGTTGTGCTCCATACAAGTGCGGGTAAAATAATTGAGGTGAACCGCGGAAGCTCCGCAAGTGCGACACTGCCTAGAGCAAATATTTTGGCGATGCTTGGCGCACTCAAAACGGCTCCAGTTGATTTGCCGCTATCAGCCTCCTGAATGGCGCGAATAAGGAGAGGCCAAGACGTGGACTCTGCTGTTAACTTGATCGCAACTCCGTCCCATTAAAGCACGTCTTCAGCCTCGCTGCGAAAGAACGTAGCCTGATCACCTCGTGCATAGTGTTTACGTTTCGGTATCGTCATATTCTTCAAAGGAGTTGCGGGTGTCTGTCAGCGCTTGTGAGACCTTCTCGTTACACTCTTCATGTGCGGTTTCAAAATGAAAGCGCTCATTACGGTCTACTTCACCTTTGAACCCTGTGATGCGAGACTCGTCGTCCTCTTCTAGACGATAGTGGAAGTAGGTGCCCTTGATGGCCTCTATCTGATCGGGGGACAGCGAAGATACGATGGGGCCAATTCGAACGGCCTCTCGGTGATCTGTTGCGCCGAGCGAGAAGGTTTCTTCTGCTTTGGGGTAGGTGTTGGCAATGTCTTTTGGAATAGCTGCTCGGTGATAATAGGTGGCGTTGCGGCGATATAATCTTGGGTGTCCGGCCATGTTTTTTAAAACTGCCACTGTAACACTCTTCTGTAGCACGCTGGATAGATATCGCTTTAAAAGCAGCAACTTGCAGTAATATAGGGTGATTCTGATTGGATGGTGGAGCCTAGCGGAATCGAACCGCTGACCTCTTGCATGCCATGCAAGCGCTCTACCAACTGAGCTAAGGCCCCATCCTGCAACTAGGTGTTGCGAAGTGCTGTTTAGGCAAGCGCGGGGAGGAGATCAAGGGAAAAAATCCCCGCGCAAAAGATTAATTGTCGTCGTCAGGCGCCGCGACATCTGCGATCTCGTCGAGAGGCACAGTGTCGTCATCGTCGTCGTCCTCAATGAAGTCATCTTCGAGATCAACTTCCTCAACTTCATCATCATCATCCTCTAGAACGACAACTTCTTCTTTTTCTGCATCTTTGGACGCGGTTTCAGCATCGGCCTTATCCGCCATCATGGTGCGTGCTTTCGACGAGGTGTCGATAACAACTTCTTCACCCGTGTAAGGGCTAATGATTGGTTTATTGTTTAGGTCGTAAAACCGCTTGCCGGTCGTTGGGCAAACACGTTTAATACCCCATTCTTCTTTGGGCATGGTTGTCCCCTTCAAGCTATCTAGAATTTCAGAGTTGAAGCCAACTGCCACAACATGGATAGGGTGTCAAAGGCTTTTAAAGATTGTAGGGGTAAGAAGCGGTTTTTCTCGTACACTTTTACGAAGTGTGAAACGATTTGTTAACTTGGAGGGGCGATGGACCGCCTATTATTACCTGGCGAGCCTCAGCTTGAAGTAACTCTGCGTCGCTCAGCGCAGGCCAAGAGGCTCAGTCTGCGTGTTTCGCGCCTTGACGGGCGGGTGACGTTGACGATGCCCAAGCGGGCAAAAGAGCGGGAAGCCATTGCTTTTGCATATGAAAAAGCGGACTGGATTCGCGGCCATCTTGTGGCGCGTCCTGAAAATTTGGTGCCCGAAATTGGCGGCTGGGTGTGGTTCCGTGGGGCCAAGATTCCCATCGTTGAGGGCAGGGGGCGGGCTGCAAAATTCGTCGATGGGGTCATATATGTGCCGATGGAGTCGCAAAAGGTGCCTATTCGGGTCGCGAGCTTCCTAAAACTTGCTGCGCGCGTTGATTTGACCGAGGCCAGCGAAGGATTCGCCCACGACTTGGGGGTGAGCTTAGGGCGAATTTCCTTGCGCGACACACGGTCTCGGTGGGGATCTTGCGCACACGATGGAAAATTGATGTACAGCTGGCGCCTCGTTATGGCCCCACCCTACGTATTGCGCTATGTCGCGGCGCATGAGGTGGCCCACCGCTTAGAGATGAACCATTCCGCTGATTTTTGGGCCGTTGTCGAGCGAATTTTTCCCGACCATAAAGACGCCCGCAATTGGCTGCGTGTTCACGGCGAAGAATTGCATCAGTTTCGTTTCACGGATTGACGTAGATCTGTTTTGTGATCACATTGGTTTTATGCAGACAAACAGCCGCCAAAATGACGCCCTTCACGAGCAAATCTATCGCCACCTACGGGCGAAGATCATGCATGGCGAACTTGCGCCCGGTCAGTCGCTAACCTTGCGGGGTTTGGGGGCGGAATATGGCGTGTCGATGACCCCTGTTCGGGAGGCCGCGCGGCGTTTGGTGGCAGAGGGCGCGTTGACGCTGTCCTCCTCTGGGCGGATTTCAACGCCTGAGTTGTCAAACGAACGAATCGAAGAATTGGCAGCATTGCGGGCGCTGTTGGAGCCTGAATTATCAAGTCGCGCCCTTCCACGCGCGCATATGGCCTTGATAGAACGGTTGCAGACCATCAATGTTTCGATCGCCGAACATATCGCAAAACAGGATGCTGTTGGCTATATTCGCACCAACTTGGAATTCCATCGAACGCTTTATTTGCGTGCTCAGGCGCCTGCTATCTTGGCGATGACGGAAACTGTTTGGCTTCAACTTGGACCAACGATGCGCGCCCTCTACGGGAAATTACGCCGTACCGAGACGCCAAGAAATCACCGTCTTATTGTTGCGGCTCTGCGTGCGGGAGATGAGCCAGGCTTGCGTCTGGCCATTCGCACCGATGTGACCCAAGGGTTGCGCCTATTGGCGAGTTAGCGGCCTTCCCCTCGATTCATATATTTGTAAGAATTTGGGAATGTTCGAATCAGCTTTGGGCTATTTCTTCGAACGCCGGATAGGAGGCATCCATGAGATGCTATACGGTTGTTTATTTGTAAAATTACAGCCGCATATTTATAAATTCATTTAATAAGGAGCGTAGTTGTAGCAATATTTGGTTGGTGGTGTTCGGGTTGAGATTTTCATCACGTTGTTTTTGTTCGTTAAAATATTGAGAATTGAGTTTTCCTCACTCCTTTCGGAATATTTGTAAATATTTGTATTGAATGTTGTAAGGCTGGGCGCTATGTTTTTTCAAACGCCGAACCCTGAAATGCGTCCAGAAGCGTAGCAACGCTAGGATGATCCAGACGGGTGAAAATTACCGCGCAGGTTGGCGATAGAAATCGACGAGTTGTTTGGGAGGCAGATTTGTTAGGTGTTCAACTAAACAAAATCGTCGAGAAATTTGGCGCCATACAAGCAGTTCACGGGACTGATTTGAAGGTCAAACCCAAGGATCGCGCTGCGGCGATGGTTATCCAAAACTCTGCGCTCTACCCCAACCCAATTGTGGCTGAAAATATCGCGTTTGGCCTCGAAATTTATAAAATTCCAAAGGGCGAAAGTAAGGAACCCGTCGTTGCTGTTGGCGAGACACTTGGGTTGACCGAGGACCTTGAGAGGCGGCCTGCGGACCTCTCTGGAGGGCAAAGACACCCCTTTGCGATGGGGCGTGCAATCGTTCACCGCCCAGAAGTTTCTCTGTTTGATGAAACTCGGTCAAATCTGGACGCCAAGCTGCGGACACAAATGCGCGCCGAGCTTAAACGGCTTCACAAACGTCTTGACGCGACCTCCATATACGTGACGCACGATCAGGCCGAAGCCATAACTTCGGCGGATCGTATCGTCGTTATGTGCAATGGGCGCATTGGGCAAAACAGTGGTGGTGTAGCCATGCCAATTGCGTTGGATTCGGTAGAAACCTTGGGCTCTGAAGCGCTTTTGCATTCGCAAGTTGACGATGTTTCCTTCGTGCCCAAAGTTCAAACGCATGGGGAAACTCCCCATCTCAAAGCACTCTATGTCGATACGTCTCGGATCAAAGTTTTTGGTATAAAAACGGGCCGTGCCATCGGCCTCCCTAAAAACACACAGAGGGGGCGGCCTATGCGACGACTCTCTGAAAATGCGATGTGGGTTTGTCTTCACATGCGGCGGAAATGGCAAATATATCTGCTGCTTGCGCCCACGGTCATCTGGTTTCTGATTTTCTTGTGCAAACCTATGTACGGCCTCCAGATTGCCTTCCCGATACCGATCATCTTAGCCTTGGCTTTCAATGAGTTCGTAATCCCTGGCCTGAAGAAAATCGCGCAAACCATTGTGTATTTGCCGCATTTTATCTCAACCGTCGTTCTGGTATTTAGCAAGAGGCTGGCTTTAGTTCGATTTTGCCAACAGTCCTCGTCATGTTGATTATTCGGATCGGCAATATTCTTGAGATCTGGTTCGAGTTCATCTTCCTGCTGTATCAACCCACGGCTTATGAAATCTCCGATGTGATTTCGAGCTTCATTTATCCTCAGGGTCTTGCCGGGGCGCAATATGATGCGGCTCCCGCCGCGGGCCTGTTCAACGCTGTCGTCGCATTTGTCCTTGTTGCGACTGCCGCCACAATCAGCAAACCCGTTTCGCGCGCTTCATTGTGGTGAGGATAAATACTTGCAGAAAAACATGAACCTTTACTCTCGCGGCGACAAAGCATTTGCCTATTTGAACATGGCGCTGGTGAACGCTTTCAACATTACCCTTTTGCGCAAATTTTTTGAGGCACTCCTTGCTCCCTCTGGGGAAGCGGCACGTTTGGATAGCACCAAGGAGTTCCAAGGGCTTTGGAAAGTGTTCATCCCGCTTTCAAAACCGGCAATCGCGACGATCAGTCTGTTCTGTATTGTGGTGCGGTGGAACGGGTTTTTCTGTGCGATGATCTTGGTGCGCGACGAAGATAAGTCGTCGTTTCAAGTCAATATGCGCAAAATTATTGTAGAGCTTCAGGCCGACAATGACTTCGGGGCTGTATTGCTTACATCCGCCTTTTCGTTCGAAGCCGTCAATGCCGCGGTCATGGTCTGCTCGATCCTTATGGTTTTGATTGTTTACCCGTTCATCCAGAAATCCTTCAACAAAGGTATTTTTAAAGGCGGCGTAAAAGAACAATGAAGTCAAAGCATTATGGAAATTATATGCGGAAAACTACTTTGGTTGGGGCCGCGTTGTTGTCAACGGCAATCGGACCAGCACGTCCTGTTTTGGCGGGGGGGGAGTACCTTGCGTCGGAAGAACCGATCACATTGGACATTTTTTCCCACAAAAAACTATTCGTCTATGATGACAATTGGCCGATTGAATTGGCCACCGCTGCCGCATCAAACGTGACCCAAGATGCGTTCAATATCATGCTCGCATCGGATGATACTCCTGACATTGTTGGTGGCCAAGCGCTCAAGGAAAGCTTCAACCAACTGGGCCTAGAAGCTCCTCGGAACGTCGATGAAATTTATGCGATTTTGACAGAGTTTCGCGCTCAAGTTCTCAATAGCAACGGCCTAAAGGATGAAATCCCCGTTTTTAACCGGGAGTGGGAGGAAATGCAGCGCCTTGTGACAATGTGGGACGGCCACACATCTGGGGCGGATTCCCACAACGATTTTTATCTCAATGATGATCAAATCTGTCATGACTACATGGAAAACAGCGTCAAAGAAGGCATCAAGAACTTCTCTAAATGGAACGCCGAAGGTTTGATTGACCCCGAAACTTTTACCCAAGGAGGTGAACTCGCTGAAAATCAGCCCCGATTCAAATGGTTGCCGGTTGGCGAGGAAATCGCGCATAAGACACAGTTTTTCGAAAATCTTCCGTGGAAGTTTTTCACCCGCGGCACCGGATTGGAGACAGGATATTGTTTTTGGGGCTTCGATGTCTGGGATGAAGCCGCGGGTAAGACTGAGGCGAACTGGTCCAAAATCCGTGCGTTTACAGTGATTGATGCCCAAACCAATGTGCCGCCTTCTGACCGTACGGTGCGGTATGGATGGGTGGAAGCGAGCCACCCTCGGTTGTGGACAAATTCGCGAACTCTAGCGACCTTCAAGAAGGATGTTGCCAAGGACCTGAGCTATTATTCATGGCATGTGTTCGTTAAAAAGTCCGCCAAGGGGGGGATGGACCACGACATCATGGCCGAGCCTTCACGCTATGAAAACGATCAACGCACGCCGCCTGCTTGGCGCCAACCCAATATTGATTACCAAGAATTGGTCTATGCCATTCGCCACTTGGCCATCGCGGGGAAGGTTCTTGAAAACCCCGCCTACTTGCGGCGGGTAAAAGAGTGGCAATTACCGGCCTGTCCGTGGGAAATTGATAGCGCAACGTCGCGGCCTTATACCGATGAGTGGGCGTTTTGCGTTAGCGTTGCCTTGGTTCGGGGCTTTTACTGGCTGCATGATTTACCGCCGGAGGAGGAACGTGTCTTCGCCCGCCACCACCTTTTTGAGCGCACCCGTCAGACGGTGGACCACCTTATAAAACACGCCAAAATTCAGCCTTTTCTCTGCAACAGTCATGCTGTGTGTGGGGTTTCCGCCGTACCTATTCCTGCCTGTATCACGATGAGGGGCGAGGGGGCGGAAGCAAAAGAATGGCTCGATCCTTCCATCAATTTCCTTTCGACCAGCTATACCCCTTGGGGCGATAACGCGGGGAGGGGGGCCGAAGGACCGCATTATTGGATGTCGAGCACGGCCCATTTGACAGAAGCGGCAAATCTCGTGAGACCCAATTTCGGGATCGACCTGTACCAGCGTCCGTTTATTCAACAAACGGGTGACTTCCCCGCCTATACCAACAGCCCGGATACGCGCCGCGCCGCCATTCAGCACCGTTTGGGCGACCCAAAGGAGCACATTCAATTTGTGTTTAAGTCCTCACCTTACGGCTCCGCTTCCCACAGTCACGGCGACCAAAATGCGTTCTGCCTAGCAGGTTTCGCCGAAGAGCGGGAAAACCACATTTATATCAAGGGGGACACGACCGAAGCCTATAAGCATTTCAACTTCTCCGAGACGAAGGTTCAACGCGAAGTCCATTTCGTGCGTGACAGCTATTATGTGTTCATTGACATAAATTGGCTGTGCCAAACAAATGGCGAATATGACCTCGGAAAATCCAACTTCCGCTGCAATGTTGAAAAAACTGGTTTTCCCGATGTTGGCCCAAGCGAGTATGACGGGCTTGCTGTTTCGACGGCCCTTCACGTGAAATTCCCCAAAGAAAAACGTCATCGCATAGCAATTCTGCTTGTTTCATATTCAATGGAGGCCCCAAAACGGGTTTTCCATTTCCTTGATGATCAAGGGTATGATCGCGATTTTTACTTCACCGACGCGGATGAAAACGCGTTTAAAATCACCATCCAAAAACTGGCGAAAGCCTAAGGAATCACCCGATGTTGGGTGAATAACAGGAGCTTACTATGAATCTCAAAGGAAAAACCGCGATTGTAACTGGCGGCGGACGCGATATTGGTCGTGCTTGCGTTATGCGTTTGGCTAAAGAAGGCGCGAACGTTGCGATCAACTATTTCCAGTCTTCCGAAGGTGCAGATTCAGCCGTTGCTGAAATCAAAGCCGCGGGTGGCAATGCCTTCGCAATGCAAGGCGACATGACCAAACAAAACGAAGTAAAAGCGCTCGTTGCGGCGACTGTTGAAGCTTACGGAAGCGTTGATACACTTATGCATGTGTCTGGCGGGATCGTTAAGCGTGTTTCTATCGCGGACATGACTTTGGAGCACTGGAACAAGGTTATGGAGTTGAACACAACGTCGTTCTTCCTCGCCGTAAATGCAGTCATTCCGTTCCTCAATGAAGGGTCTTCTATTGTGTCGATTGCGTCGCAAGCGGGCCGCGACGGTGGTGGACCGGGGGCTGCAGTTTATGCGGCGTCCAAAGGTGCGATGACAACCTTGACCCGTGGCTTGGCCAAAGAACTTGGGCCGAAAGTTCGCGTGAATGCATTGTGTCCGGGCATGATCGACACTGATTTTCACAACATCTTCTCCAAGCCAGAAGTGCGTACGCATGTCGCTGGCATCACCCCCTTGAAACGCGAAGGCACGCCAGACGAGGTTGCAAACTTGGCCGTATTCCTCGCGTCCGACGAAGCTTCCTTTATCACGGGTGCAAACGTCGACATAAATGGCGGCTTGCTCTTCTCTTAAGCAGCGCGGCCACAGCCTTTCTGGGCTGTGGCCAACCCATATTTCAAGCGGAGGTATATTGATGGCCACCCCCGCCTTACTAAGGCGTCATATACCGAGATGCCCTCAAAGATAAGATGGTCGGTGGCATGATGATTATGTTTGCCAGTCACCTTCTTGGGTATACGTCCGGACAAGCCTCCTTCCTCACCACTGTTGCGCCGCTTGTTCTCCTCGTGCGTTACCCGTTTCTGGAAGTTGTGAATCGCCTTCCTCGGTTTCGCGTCATGTTGGCTCCCCTGCGTGACACGCCTGAACGCAAGTATCCGTCGCGCAAAAATCGTGCTTTCTAAATTGTTCTAACAACGTAACCGCTCATGCGCCGCCCCCTCGCTATCTCGATGACCAAGAGCCTGTTTATCATTTTGAAAACAACCGGCGCAATTCTCTCGCGGAACATTTGGGACCGAAACGCTGACCTGAACGGTTTTTGGTGAGCCTTGCTCGCTCGGCCCCTTTCCGATCCTTATGATTGTACCCGAATTCGTTAAGGTCCCAAACGGCAGCCCTCTGTATTTGTTCGTAAGCACGTATGCTTCTTTTATGGGGGTACTGTTTGCGGGGCAAAACTTGGCAAACCCCCTTTATTTCACCGCGTAACTTCGGGAGGGGCAGGGGGTTTCTGTCCTAACCTTTTGACGGCGATGATCACGGTTTTCTTGTCTGGTCGATGGCTTCCGAATTTTGCCCATCTTCGGTCTGAGCTGGCTGCGCGCCTTAGGGCTTGTCCTGTCCTTCAGCATTCCTCTTCATATCGTCAAGACGGGCGTTTAGTTTTCTTTAGAACGCAAAAAGGCAACCACAGGGCTGCCTTTTTGATTGCCGGGTACATCGGATTAGGCGTGGATCGGACCGTCGCCACAGGCCAGTGCGGCTTCGCGTACAGCTTCGGAGTAGGTTGGGTGCGCATGGCACGTGAGCGCGATGTCTTGAGCACTGGCGCCAAACTCCATAGCAATACAAATCTCGTGGATCATGTCGCCAGCAGCGGGGCCGATGATATGAGCGCCTAAAACGCGGTCGGTGTCTTTGTCTGCAAGGATTTTTACGAAACCTTCGCCTTGGAAAACGGCCTTAGCGCGGGCGTTCCCCATGAATGAAAACTTCCCGACTTTGTAGTCTACGCCTTTTTCTTTCAGGACCTGTTCCGTCGCGCCAACGCTGGCCACTTCGGGGCTCGTGTAGATCACGCCGGGGATCACGTTATAGTTCACGTGGCCTGATTTGCCTGCGATTTGCTCAGCGACGGCCATGCCCTCGTCTTCGGCTTTATGGGCCAGCATGGGTCCTTCGATGACGTCGCCAATGGCGTAAATGCCCTCGATATTTGTATCCCAATGGGCACCGGTCGCGATTTGTCCGCGTTCCGTCATTTTGCCGCCGAGGGCTTCAAAGCCAAGATTGTCGACATAAGGACGACGGCCCGTTGCAACCAAAACGACGTCTGCATCAAGGCTCACTTCGCTGTCGTCTTTGCGCAGTTTATAGGTGACTTTTGCCTTGGTTTTGGTCGCTTCAACGTTTTGAACTGCAGCACCCATAATGAAGTTCAGCCCTTGTTTGCTGAGAATCCGTTTCAACGTTTTCTGTACGTCTTTATCCATGCCGGGTGTGATTTCGTCGAGGAACTCGATCACGGTCACTTCGGTGCCAAGGCGGGCGTAAACCGACCCCAACTCAAGCCCGATGACGCCAGCGCCAATCACAACCATGGAGCGCGGGATTTTGGCTAAATCGAGCGCGCCAGTTGATGTGACAATCCGTTTCTCGTCGACTTCAACGCCGCGTAGGCTGCTGGCTTCGGATCCCGTTGCGATGACGATAGATGTCGCTGTGTGAACCTCGTCGCCAACTTTGACTTGGCCTGCGGCGGGGATGCTGCCCCAACCTTTGATCCAGTCGATTTTGTTCTTCTTAAATAGAAACTCGATGCCTTTAGTGTTTTGGCTGACAACGTCTTCTTTATAGGCCTTCATTTTGGGCCAATCGACCGAAGGGGATTTTCCCATGAGGCCCATTTTTGTGAAGTTGTGTTCGGCTTCGTGCAGCATGTGGCTGGAATGCAATAGGGCCTTGGAGGGGATACAGCCCACATTGAGGCAGGTGCCTCCGAGTGTGTCGCGGCCCTCGACGCAAGCAGTTTTCAAGCCGAGTTGGGCAAGGCGGATAGCGCAGACATAGCCGCCGGGGCCGCTGCCGATAACGATCGCATCATAATGTGCCATGGGTCTCTCCTTGGGTAGGAATTTCAATAATCTAAAGTGTGTTTCTGGCCAAGCTTAAGCGGTTTAAGTTTGGAATGTAGGGGTTTAGGGAATGAGTGCTGCGATAATCATCATAATGGTCGCAACGAGGCCCGCGAACCAAACATAGCTTCGCCAAGGCGTCAGCCCGTAAACATAGCAAAACACATATAAGATGCGCGCGACGACGTAGATATACGCGCAAGTTGCCGTGAGAACGGAGGATTGATTGCCGAGCGTGACAACAACCACAGCGAGGGTGAACATAACCAGCCCCTCAAAATGGTTGTCCAGCGCGCGTTTGATACGGGCCGCATTTCCAGACAAGTCGGGCGCGTTATCGCGCGTCCCCATTGCGACGTTGCGACCAAGTTGGCGCTGCCCTGCGATCATATAGGAAAAGTATTGTGCGCTTTGCACGAGGCCAGCGAGGGCAAGAGCGGTAAGTTCTGGGGTCATCTTTGCGGCCTACTTTGTGGTTCGGACGCCCCCGCTCTTTGAGAAGCGGGGGCGGTCTGAATTTACAGATCCATCAACAAGCGACGGGGATCTTCGAGGGCTTCTTTAACACGCACAAGGAAAGTCACTGCGCCTTTTCCGTCCACAATGCGGTGGTCGTAAGACAGCGCGAGATACATCATCGGGCGAATGACAACTTGTCCGTTGATCGCCATGGGGCGGTCTTGGATTTTGTGCATGCCGAGGATGCCAGCTTGGGGCGGGTTGAGGATGGGCGAGGACATAAGCGAGCCATAGACGCCGCCGTTTGAGATCGTGAACGTTCCACCCTGCATTTCGGCCATGGAAAGTTTTCCATCCCGTGCCCGGGCGCCTTTTTCGGCGATGGCCTTTTCGATTTCAGCAAATGACATGGCATCTGCGTCACGGATTACCGGAACAACAAGACCTGTTGGGGTGCCCGCTGCAATACCCATGTGCACAAAGTTTTTGTAGACGACATCTGTGCCATCGATCTCTGCGTTGACCTCTGGGATTTCCTTCAGGGCGTGACAGCATGCCTTGGTGAAGAAGGACATGAAGCCCAGCTTGACGCCATGCTTTTTAAGGAACAGGTCTTTGTATTCGTTACGAAGCCCCATCACTTCGGTCATGTCCACTTCGTTATAAGTGGTCAGCATGGCCGCTGTGTTTTGGCTCTCTTTTAGGCGACGCGCGATTGTCTGGCGCAGGCGTGTCATTTTCACGCGCTCTTCGCGTGAGGCGTCGTCAGGGACACTTGGGGCGCGTGGTGCGGCGGCAGCAGATGGAGCGGTAACGGCCGAAGCTGATGCCAGTGCCTTTTGCACGTCATCCTTCATAACGCGGCCATCGCGGCCTGTGCCTTGAACGGAGCCTTCAGAAAGGTTGTTCTCGGCCATAAGTTTTTTTGCACTCGGGGCGTCCTCGATGCTTTTGCCGGCGGTTGCGGCCGGTGCAGTTGCCGCGGCGGCGGCGGTCGCAGCAGAAGATGCGCCGCTTCCGCCGATAACGGCGAGCTTGGCCTTCGCGTCGACAGTGGTGCCCTCAGGTGCAAGGATTTCGCTCAATACACCAGCTGCGGGAGCAGAAACTTCAACGGAAACTTTGTCGGTTTCGAGTTCACAAAGCATTTCATCTTGGGCAACAGTGTCTCCGACCTTTTTGAACCATGTGGAAACCGTTGCTTCGGTTACGGATTCGCCAAGGGTAGGGACCATGACATCAACGCTTGTTGTCGTTTCTGACGCGGGTTTTGACGCCGTTGGCGCGGCTTCGGGTGCTGCGGATTTGGCTGCGGGGGCACTTGCCGCGCCAGCTCCTGTATCGATTGTTGCGAGGAGTGCATCGACGCCAACGGTTTCCCCTTCGGCGGCAATGATGGATTCCATAGTACCGGCAGCGCTCGCAGCGACTTCGACGGTTACCTTGTCGGTTTCCAGTTCGCAGAGCATTTCATCGACGGCAACCGCGTCGCCTGGCTTTTTGAACCATGTGGCGACGGTGGCTTCGGTGACGCTTTCGCCTAGAGTGGGGACACGGACTTCTGTGGACATGATAGCTTATCCTTGCAGTGTGAGCGCTTCGTTGATGAGCGCCGCTTGTTGAGCTTTATGTTGAGAGGCGAGGCCCGTCGCAGGGCTGGCCGCGGTGGCGCGTCCTGCATATACGGGACGGCGATGTTTTGCTTTGATGCGTCCGAGGACCCATTCGATATTGGGTTCCATGAAGGTCCAAGCGCCTTGGTTTTTTGGCTCTTCTTGGCACCAGATGACGTCCGCGTTTTCGAACCGTTTCAACTCATTCACCAGAGATTTGGCGGGGAAGGGGTAGAATTGTTCCACACGCATCAGGTAAATATCATCGATTCCACGGGCATCACGCTCTTCGAGGAGGTCGAAGTAGACCTTGCCAGAGCACATGACAACGCGTTTTATTTTATCGTCTGCTGCCAAGGTTGTATCGCTATTGCCTTTTTGCGCGTCATCCCAAAGGACACGGTGGAAGGAGCTTCCTGTCGTGAAATCTTCGACGGTTGAAATCGCGAGTTTGTGGCGCAGCAGTGATTTCGGTGTCATCAATACCAGCGGCTTGCGGAAGCTGCGGTGCATCTGGCGGCGCAGAATGTGGAAATAGTTGGCTGGGGTCGTACAGTTGGCGACGATCCAGTTGTCCTGTCCACACATTTGCAAGAAACGCTCAAGGCGGGCTGAGCTGTGTTCTGGGCCTTGGCCTTCGTATCCGTGCGGCAACAACATCACGAGGCCCGACATGCGCAACCATTTGCTCTCGCCAGATGAGATGAACTGGTCGATCATGATTTGCGCACCATTGGCAAAATCGCCAAATTGCGCTTCCCAAGCCACAAGAGCATTGGGTTCGGCCAGTGAGTAGCCATATTCAAACCCCAGCACGGCGTATTCGGACAGCATCGAGTCGATGACATCAAAATGTGCTTGGCCTTCGCGGATGTGATTGAGCGGGAAATAGCGCTCTTCGGTATCTTGGTTTACGATGCCTGAGTGACGTTGGCTGAAGGTGCCACGCATCACGTCTTGGCCTGAAAGGCGCACGGGGTATCCTTCGACCTCAAGGGAGCCAAATGCGAAGGCTTCGCCTGTGGCCCAGTCGATCCCTTTGCCAGTTTCAACCATTTTGGCCTTGGCTTCCATCAAGCGTGCCACTGTTTTATGGACTGGAAACCCATCTGGAACGGTTGAGATCGCCTTGCCAACTTCGGCAAAGACTTTGGGAGACACTGCCGTTTTCCCACGCTGATAGGTTTCTTTTTGCGCGTTGAGGTGCTTCCAGCGCCCGTCAAGCCAGTCGGCTTTGTTCGGTTTGTAATCATTGCCAGCTTCGAATTCGGCGTTGAGGTAAGCTTGGAAGCTCGCCTTCATATCCTCAATCTCGCCTTCGGGGATCAAGCCGTCTTTGACCAAACGCTCTGTATAGAGCTGCAAAGTGGTCTTTTGTTTTTTGATCCGCTTGTACATGATCGGGTTGGTGAACATGGGCTCGTCGCCCTCGTTGTGCCCAAAACGACGATAGCAGAATATATCGAGGACCACGTCTTTGTGGAACTTTTGGCGGAATTCAGTGGCAACTTTGGCTGCATGAACAACCGCCTCGGGATCGTCGCCGTTCACGTGGAAAATCGGCGCCTCAACCATCAAGGCAATATCCGTGGGGTAGGGGCTTGACCGGCTAAAATGCGGCGCGGTTGTAAAGCCAATTTGGTTGTTCACAACGATGTGGATTGTGCCGCCAGTTTTGTGGCCCACGAGACCAGATAGACCGAAACATTCCGCCACAACACCTTGGCCCGCAAAGGCCGCGTCGCCGTGTAGAAGGATCGGCAAGGATTCGGTACGATTGACATCCTTCATTTGTGCTTGCTTGGCGCGCACTTTGCCCAAGACGACGGGGTTCACGGCCTCAAGGTGGCTTGGATTTGCGGTCAACGAGAGGTGAACCGTGTTGCCATCAAACTCGCGGTCCGAAGACGCGCCGAGATGGTATTTCACATCGCCAGAACCGTCGACGTCTTCTGGTTTATAGCTGCCGCCCTGAAACTCATTGAAAATCGCGCGGTATGGTTTGCTCATCACATTACACAGAACGGATAGACGACCACGGTGGGGCATGCCGATCACGATGTCTTTGACGCCCAGCGAGCCGCCGCGTTTGATGATCTGCTCCATCGCGGGGATGAGGCTTTCGCCACCATCCAGACCAAACCGTTTGGTGCCCATGTATTTGACGTGCAGGAATTTTTCGAAACCCTCGGCCTCAACCAGCTTGTTGAGAATGGCTTTGCGCCCTTCGCGGGTGAACTGGATTTCTTTGCCGTAGCCTTCGATCCGTTCCTTGAGCCAGCCTGCTTCTTCGGGGTTGGAAATGTGCATGTATTGCAGCGCAAACGTGCCGCAATATGTCCGTTTGACGATATCGATGATCTGGCGCATCGACGCGATCTCAAGTCCGAGAACATTGTCGATAAAGATCGGGCGGTCCATGTCGGCCTCAAGGAAGCCATAGGTTTTTGGATCGAGTTCAGGATGGGTCGTGGTGTCGGTCATGCCAAGGGGGTCTAGGTCCGCCGCAAGGTGGCCACGGATGCGATAAGCGCGGATAACCATCAACGCGCGGATACTATCGAGAACGGCTTGCTTTAGTTGATCGTCGGAGACTTCCACACCCTTTTCGGCGGCCTTACTTTTGATTTTCGCACCCGCAGCTTCGGGTTCAGCGGCCCATTGACCGTCGAGCGCTTGCGTGAGGTCATCATGTGGGATCGGAGGCCAATCGGCACGTGCCCAGCTTGGGCCAGAAGCTTCTGCAACGACATCATCGCCGTTGTCGCCTAAACCCGCAAAAAACGCCTGCCAAGCCGTATCAACAGCCGTCGGGTCTTTGGCAAATTGCGCGTAAAGTTGCTCAATGTATTCCGCGTTATGGCCTTGAAGGAAGGAGGACGCGTGGAACTGGTCGTTAGAGCTTTGGTCGGTCATTCTGATAGCTTTCCGAGTGACATGGGGGTTGTTGTAATCGTGATATTTACCGCATAGAGCGCGGGAGTTTTGGCGGGTGCGCCATCGGTTTCTTCGATGGGCGTTAAAAGATCGGTGACGGTTTGTACGTCAATTTCGCTCAGCAGGATACGGCTGCGCTCCGTGGCTTCGCGCAGAAGGTGGCGGCTAGGAACATCGGGCAAGCCAGTCCATGGGACGAGCGTTTGGGTAAGGGTTTCTTCGGCGAGGATGGCAAGCCAGCTTGGACCTGCGAGGACGCACCACGGTTTTTTTGTTTCCAGACCTAGAGGGGCAAAGAAGACATCGCCGTGCTGATAGACGGGCTGGTTTGGGGCTAAGTTGGACCCACCGAGCACCGACATTGTGAGGAATTGCGCTGTTTGCACCGAAGCCTTTGTCGCGGCGGGGTCAAGCGTGGCGATAAGATTGCTTGCAGTAAGTATGTCCGGCAGTGTTTTTGTGTTTTCGACACGCTGCCAGCCTTCGTCCAACAAGGTAGTGGAATAAAGGAGCTTCACTTCTGGGAGGGCTGCGCAGCGCGAAATTGCGGTGGCGGCGGCCTCTTGGGCGGTGAGGGGGGCGGCCGGCGCGCTACCCGCAACTAGGGAAAGTCCCGCAGCAAATGCTACGGGAACAACCCAATGTGCAAGGGGTGCGCGCAGGCCCATTTTGTTAGCCGATCGCCTTGAGAACAGCTTCGCCGAGTGTGGCGGGGCTATCTGCGACGATGATTCCAGCGGCTTTCATCGCTTCGATTTTACTCTCTGCGTCGCCTTTACCACCGGCAACAATCGCGCCTGCGTGGCCCATACGGCGGCCGGGAGGGGCTGTGCGACCCGCGATGAAGCCAGCTGTTGGTTTCCAACGGCCTTTTTTGCGCTCATCCGCAAGGAATTGCGCCGCTTCTTCTTCTGCGGAACCACCGATTTCACCGATCATGATGATCGAATGCGTTTCGGGATCGGCAAGGAACATTTCCAGCACGTCAATGTGCTCTGTGCCTTTGATGGGGTCACCACCGATGCCAACAGCTGTGGATTGGCCGAGGCCGATGTCAGAAGTTTGTTTCACGGCTTCATATGTAAGTGTGCCTGAGCGGGAAACAACACCGACGGAACCACGTTTGTGGATCGAACCGGGCATAATGCCGATTTTACACGCATCTGGTGTAATCACGCCCGGGCAGTTAGGGCCGATAAGACGCGATTTGGAACCTTCAAGCGCCCGTTTCACACGCATCATATCGAGAACAGGGATGCCCTCAGTGATACAAATGATGAGTTCCATCTCGGCGTCGATCGCCTCTAGGATCGAATCTGCCGCGAAGGGGGGCGGCACATAGATCACGGAGGCGTTGGCCCCAGTGATGTGACGCGCTTCGTGGACGGAGTTGAACACAGGCAGGTTCAAGTGGGATTGCCCACCCTTGCCCGGAGTGACGCCGCCAACCATTTTCGTGCCATATGCGATGGCTTGTTCGGTGTGAAAAGTGCCCTGCGAGCCAGTAAGACCCTGACAGATGACTTTGGTATTTTCGTTTACGAGTACTGCCATGATTTTAGCCCTTCACCGCTTTGACGATTTTCTGTGCGCCATCTTTGAGGTCGTCGGCGGCTATTACGTCCACGTCGGAGTTGTTGATGATTGCTTTGCCTTCGGCCACGTTTGTGCCTTCGAGGCGAACAACCAATGGAACCTTGAGGCCCACTTCTTTCACGGCAGCAATCACGCCCTCAGCGATCACATCACAGCGCATGATACCGCCAAAGATGTTCACAAGGATGCCTTTGACGTTGGGATCGGACGTGATGATTTTGAAGGCTTCGGTGACTTTCTCTTTGGTCGCGCCGCCGCCAACATCAAGGAAGTTTGCAGGCTCAGCACCGTAGAGTTTGATGATGTCCATTGTCGCCATCGCCAGACCCGCGCCGTTGACCATACAGCCGATTTCGCCGTCGAGGGCGATGTAGTTGAGATCGTATTTCGAGGCTTCAAGCTCTTTGGCGTCTTCTTCGCTTTCGTCGCGCAATGCGATGATATCGGCGTGGCGATACAAAGCATTGCCGTCAAACGAGACTTTCGCATCGAGCACTTTAAGGTCGCCGCTGTCGGTAACGATCAGCGGGTTGATTTCCAGCATCTCCATGTCTTTCTCAACGAAAGCTTTATAGAGCAGCCCCATCAGACCGACACATTGCTTAACCTGCGCGCCCTTAAGGCCGAGGGTGAAAGCAACACGGCGGCCGTGGAAGCTTTGGTAACCCGTTGCCGGATCAACCGAGAAGGAGAGGATTTTTTCAGGGGTCGCTGCAGCGACTTCTTCGATGTCCATGCCGCCTTCGGTGGAGCAAACGAAGGAGATACGCGATGTTTGGCGATCAACGAGCAACGCAAGGTACAGCTCAGTTTCAATGCCAGAGCCATCTTCGATGTAGATACGGTTGACTTGTTTGCCGGCTGGGCCAGTTTGGTGCGTGACCAAAGTGCGTCCAAGCATTTTTGCGGCTTCTGCAGCGGCCTCGGCCACAGATTTGGTGAGACGTACACCGCCAGCGGGGCCTGCGGACTCTTCTTTGAATTTACCTTTGCCGCGTCCACCTGCGTGGATTTGCGCTTTTACTACCCAAAGAGGGCCGTCGAGTTCGCCTGCGGCGGTTTTCGCATCTTCAGCTTTGAGGACGACACGCCCATCTGACACAGGTGCGCCAAAGCTGCGAAGAAGGGCTTTGGCCTGATACTCATGAATATTCATGAAAGAATCCAATCTTAATGCTACGTTCCTAAGTACCTAAACACGCATGTAAGGTGTAAATAAACGGTTTTCATTACATTTGGATGCAATATAGGGAATTTTCGCCATTTTGTGATCACACCAATAATTGGTGTGATCACAAAATGCGGAAGCCGAGAATGCTTGTGGTGGATTCGAGAGGTGGTAAATGTGTAATTTAAGGGTCGCCAGAAGGATTGATGAATGAAAACAGAAGATTTCGCGTCTAAATGGGCCGTTGTAATAACCGTGAGCGAGCCGAGTGAATTGGTTTTGGCGAATGTCGCCCATCATCTCACGCATGGGGCAAGTGAGATTTTCGTCTATTTGGATACGCCGGACGCGGAGCTTGAAGCGGTTTTGGCTGCGCATCCGGCTTGTCATGTCGCCTTGTGTGACGCCGCCTATTGGCAAGTCCAACACGGGATGAAAAAACCTCCTGCGCGACATACGCGCCGCCAAACCCTGAATGCCGATCTGGCAGCCAAGACGACTCGCGCCGCATGGTTGCTAAATATCGATGCCGATGAGTTTTTGTGGTGTGAGGGTCGATTCGCGGACATTTTGACCACAGTCCCCGAGTCTGCGGGCTGGATAAAACTCCGGCCATGGGAAAGGCGGCGTTTTGCTGGTCGTGCTGAAGGGCTTTTTGACGGGCGATTTCTGGGACTACATGTGCTTCCGTCCGAAAGGCCACTCACCGAGGGTGGTTTCACGGGGCATTTGGTCGGTAAAGCTTGTGTGAGAACCGGCCGAGGGTATGCCCTAACGCTTCACAACCCAAGGATCGGCCCCGTCAAGGAAAGAAGTATTCCAAAATCCTTCGAGGATGACAACGCCTACCTGCTTCATTTTGATGGTTTGACGCCGTTGCATTGGGCGAGCAAACTGCTTCGGCGTGCAGAAAAAGGCCCAGAATACGTGCGGAATAACTATCGTGGGAAAAGGTTGCGGCAGATTTACTTGGCGGCGCAAACATGCGGCGATCCAGCAAACCTTGCTAAGCTTCAAAACGAAGTGACGTATATTTCGCCCGAACGCGCAGAGGTTTTAACGGGCGAGGGAATGCTGCGCATGTTAGATCTGCAGATTCCGCAGGCGCTAAATACGCAGTTTTCGAATGAGGTTGTTGATCTTACCACCCAGCATTTCGACAAAAAAATCGCACCACTTCTAGATCAATTGCGTGCGCGTGTCGCGGCGCGCGGAGATGTATGGGGAGTGGGGAAATAGAAAAAGGGCTGAGTCTCCCCAGCCCTTTTCGCATTCATTTCCCTTAAAGTCTTAAGCGAGGGAAGGGTCGATCTCTTTACATGCTGCAACCAAACCTTTGACCGCATTGACTGAGCTGTCGAACATTTCTTGCTCTTCTTTGGTCAACTGAATGTCGGCAATGCGTTCAATGCCGCCCGCGCCGATCACGGTCGGAACCCCAACATAGAAACCATTGAGGCCAAACGCGCCATCAACGTAGGCCGCGCAAGGCAGTAGACGTTTTTGGTCCTTGAGGTAGGCTTCAGCCATTTCAATTGCGGAAGTTGCTGGCGCGTAGAACGCGGAGCCAGTTTTCAAAAGACCGACGATTTCGGCGCCACCATCACGGGTGCGTTGGACGATCGCGTCGAGCTTTTCTTGTGTTGTCCAACCCATTTTGATGAGGTCGGGCAAAGGGATGCCAGCAACGGTTGAATACCGAATGAGCGGAACCATTGTATCGCCGTGTCCACCCAAAACAAAAGCTGTCACGTCGCGCATGGAGACGTTGAACTCCGCTGAAAGGAAGTGGCGGAAACGTGCGGAGTCAAGAACGCCCGCCATGCCGCAAACTTTGTGGTGCGGAAGACCAGAGAATTCGCGCAGTGCCCAAACCATCGCATCAAGCGGGTTTGTGATACAGATGACGAATGCGTTTGGCGCGTGTTTTGCAATGCCTTCGCCGACGGATTTCATAACCTTGAGGTTGATGCCCAAAAGGTCGTCACGGCTCATGCCGGGTTTGCGTGCGACACCAGCGGTGACGATGCAAACGTCCGCGCCTGCGATATCTGCGTAATCTGTGGTGCCAGACATGGCCGCATCAAAACCCTCGGAGGGGCCGGATTCTGCGATGTCGAGAGCTTTGCCTTGGGGCGTTCCGTCTGCGATGTCGAAAAGGACGACGTCGCCCAGTTCTTTCATTGCAGCAAGGTGAGCGAGCGTGCCGCCGATTTGCCCTGAGCCGATAAGTGCGATTTTGGGTCTAGCCATGAAATTGATCCTTGGTCTGTTTAATCCGCCATTTGCCTATCCATTTGCGGAGCATCACGCAAGGGTGCTGCACTGCGGCAGGGGGGAACTTTGAGGGTTTAGATAGCGCTAACAACCATATAAAGGTGCAGGTAACCGTGCTAAAACATGCGCATTTCATTCGGAGACAACATGGAACTGGACCCAACATTTTTCGCATTTGCGGTACCTGCGGTGTTGTTTGCGGGGATTTCCAAGGGGGGATTCGGCAGTGGGGCGGCCTTTGCGGCGACTCCATTACTGGCGCTGATTCTCACGCCTGGGCAAGCGGTCGGGCTTATGTTGCCTCTTTTGATGTTGATGGACTTGGGAGCTTTGAAAGCATTTTGGGGGAAATGGAATTGGGCCACGGCCAAGATTATGATCCTCGGATCACTCCCTGGAATCGCGATTGGTGGGGCCTTGTTTGGTGTGGCGAACCCAAATGTGTTTAAGTTTTTGATTGGAATGGTTGCCGTCGGATTCGTCGTTTATCAAGTGTCGCGCTCGACCGGGTTGTTGCGAATTTCCACGAAAGAGATGCCTAAATGGAAGGGGTATCTCGCTGGCGCTGTCTCGGGTTTTACAAGTTTCATCAGTCATGCAGGCGGACCTCCCGCAGCTGTTTATCTGTTGTCCAAAAATATGAACAAAACAGAATTTCAAGCGACGACCGTCATTGTATTTTGGGCTATAAACTTGATGAAATTTCCGCCGTACTACATGCTTGGGATGTTTACCAAGGAAACGGCGGTTGCGGTTGCCTATCTGGCACCCGTTGCATTTTTGGGCGTGTATTTGGGTGTCATCGGCCACCGCAAGATGCCCGAAACACTATTCTTCCGCGTGACTTATGTCTTTTTGCTCATTACTGGCGGCAAACTCATTTGGGACAGTTTGGTTTAGATTATCAAACTTCGTCACCAGTGAGGGACGCGAGATCTTCGTTCATGGTTTCGAAGGCTTGGCCGGACGCGACAAGGCATGTCTTTCCGTTGGCCATCGTCACCGTAATGGTCCAAGTGCCGGACGTCTGGCTGGCGAAAACTTCGACAACTGCGTTATTTGCGCCCAATCCTATGCTTTGGCGGGTCTCGCCGTACTTATTTGCAAGCCGGTCAACAATTGCTATCCGGTCGCCGCAATTTACGCGTTGTTGTGCCTGTGCGCCTTGTGCAACGATCAACATCGCACCAACGGCAAGAGTAAGTGTTAAAAACTGATTCTTCATGTTTCTCTTCCTTTTTCAAAAGGTGCTAAACCCTATGCCGGGCCAATCCAGAGAGGTTCTGGCGGCAGGGGCTTTGCCCGTGTGGTTGCAGGGGTCGGGTCGTTTCGTTCCGTCGTTTTGGCGGCCATGCCTGACGGACCTCCTAATGCCCAACGTTGGAAACAGCTTGCATTAGCTTAGCAAATAAGTGGTTAAGCCGCCGTACTGTGATCCTTTTCAAAAGGTTAATTTCGTCTGCTGTGAAGTCTCGATGGGTAAAATTCTGCACCGCGGCAATTTTTCCCTTGTCATTTGATGCGGTATGGGGATTGATTGCGCAACAATATTGCGAGGACAATTATAGCATGCCAGTAGAAACCTCTCTTACCCGCTCCGTTTTATATATCCCAGCTTCCAAGGAACGCGCCTTGGAAAAAGCGCGAGGACTGGAGACCGATGCCATAATCTTTGACCTTGAAGATGCCGTGGCTCCTGACGAGAAAGAAACGGCAAGGGCCGTCCTACGCAAAGCTTTGACACAAGGCGGGTATGGGAGCCGATTGCGCATCGTGCGCATTAACGGAGCGGAAACGGAGTGGGGTAAAGCTGATATTGAAGCTCTTAAAACAATGGATTTCGATGCGGTTTTATTGCCAAAAGTCGAAAATGCGGCGGATATTTCGAACGTGAATTCCGCGTTGCCAGACATCCCAGTGTGGGCCATGATCGAGACGCCGAAGGGCATCTTGCACGCCGAAGAAATTGCGGCGCACCCCGCCCTTGAAGGGTTTGTCATGGGTACAAACGATCTCGCCAAGGAACTTCGATGTCGTTTTCGGGCGGACCGATTGCCACTCATGGGGGCCCTTCAATCGGCTCTACTGGCGGCGCGCGCGCATGGGGTGATCGCCATTGATGGCGTCTATAACGCTTTCAAGGATGACGCCGGTCTTGCACTTGAGTGTGAGCAGGGGCGCGACCTTGGATTTGACGGAAAGACTCTCATACATCCCGCACAACTCGCCACCGCGAACAGGGTTTTCTCGCCTAGCGCTGCGGAAGTCGACTTGGCAAATCGCCAAATTGAAGCCTATGAGACCGCCGAGGCAGTGGGGCAGGGCGTTGCGGTCGTAGATGGGAAAATTGTGGAGAACCTCCATGTGGTTACGGCACGCCAAATTCTTTCTCAAGCGAAGGCCATTGCACAGGCCCAAGATTAAAGGCAATGTGAAGCGGATTTACATTGCGTGTCGGCGCAGCTTTTGGAGATTCTCATGACTTTACTTTACCTTGGCCTCGCGCTCTGGATCATTGCCCACTTTTTTAAACGCTTACATCCCGCTCTGCGCGCCAAATTGGGCGACAAGGCCAAAGGCGGCGTTGCGGTGGCCGCATTGCTTGGTATTGTTGCCATGGTTATTGGCTATCGCAGCGCGTCAATTATCCCAGTTTATACGCCGATGGCGGGTATGGGGCACGCGAATAACCTTCTGATGCTTGTTTCCATTTTCCTATTTGGGGCTGGGAGCGCCAAGGGCGTTACCGCTAGTAAAATCCGTCACCCAATGTTGTGGGGCGTTGTTGTCTGGAGTTTTGCCCATCTGCTGGTTAACGGTGATTATGCATCGGTTGTTTTATTCGGCGGAATGGGGATTTGGGCGTTGGTGCAAATGATTCTCATCAACCGCGCCGAGGGTGTCTGGGCACGGCCAGTGGCTGGCCCAATTAACAAAGATATCCGCACCGTCTTTATCACACTGATCCTCTATGGCATCATTTCTGGCATTCACATTTGGCTTGGATACAGCCCGTTTCTAGGAACCTACGGATGAAAATTTATCGTCTCCTAACCGAAGAAGACACTTCGGCCTTTTGTCACAAAGTCTCGCTGGCGCTGAGCAAAGGATGGGAGCTTTACGGCAGCCCAACCTATGCATTTGATGCGGCAAACGGTGTTATGCGTTGTGGTCAAGGGGTCACAAAAGAGGTCGATACGCCCTATACTCCCGACATGAAACTCGGCCAGCAATGAGCAAAACCAACGCTGGGCGCTTTTTTGAGGATTACGCCGTGGGCCAAGAGATTGTCCACGCGGTGCCACGCACTCTGTCGGGCGGGGAACGCGCGTTGTATCACGCGCTTTATCCCGCCCGCCATGCGTTGCAATCCTCGGATGAATTTGCGCGCAGCGTTGGGTATAGTGAAGCGCCGCTGGACGATTTGATCGCGTTCCACTCGGTTTTCGGCAAAACAGTGCCTGACATCTCACTCAATGCTGTCGCCAATTTGGGCTATGCGGAGGGGCGTTTCTTGCGGCCAGTATTTGCTGGCGACACATTAACGGCGACCTCCGAAGTCATTGGCGTAAAGCAGAATAGCAACGGGAAATCCGGCGTCGTTTATGTGCGTACTCGCGGCGAAAATCAGCGCGGCGAGACCGTGTTGAGCTATGTGCGCTGGGTTATGGTGCGTAAACGTGACTTTGCATCACGCCCCCCACAAACCGTGATCCCCGACCTTGCGGATCATGTTGCGCCAGTTGATTTACCCATTCCAGACGGGCTGGATTTTACAGAATACGACTTCGCGCTGGCAGGGGAGCCGCATCGCTGGGCGGATTATTCCGTCGGAGAAGTCATCGATCACGTCGACGGCGTAACCATCGAAGAAGCTGAACACATGCTGGCAACGCGGCTGTGGCAAAATACCGCTAAAGTTCATTTTGATACCACGGCGCGCCCCGAGGGGCGGCGGTTGATTTATGGCGGACACGTGATTTCAATGGCGCGGGCGCTGTCTTTCAACGGCCTTGCCAACGCGCAACTCATCGCGGCCATCAACAGCGGCGCACATGTAAATCCGTGTTATGCAGGCGATACGATCCGCGCCTGGAGTGAGGTTTTGGATAAAGCTGAGACCTCCGCCCCTAATGTTGGTGCGCTTCGTTTGCGGCTAGTCGCAACAAAAGGCAGGGCAGGAGGGTTGCGTGACGCGGATGGCAAGTACTTGACCGATATTCTGCTCGATCTTGACTACTGGGTGCTTGTCCCACGCTGATTTTGCATTCCACTGGATTATTATAGGAGTCGGGGCAGATCATAAACCTGCGCGGCAATTGTTACTCGATTTGTGATCACGGCAATTGGATGCGTGATCACAAAACTCAAATTTATACCGTTTGTTTATGTTTCAAGCATATTTACGACTCTGAAAGAGTGACATGTGTAAAAAATGCGGTATTAGTTGTGAAACCGATCCAAAGGCATCTTATCCTGAAAGGGTGAACCCATGGCTGACATGAAGCAGAGCAAGCGCCCGCTCTCTCCGCATCTCCAAATCTACCGCCCCCAACTTAACTCCATGACGTCGATCCTGACGCGGATTACGGGCAACGCGCTCCTTGTGAGTTTTGTCCTCGTTGTGTGGTGGCTCTTTGCGGCATCAACTGGCGAAGAATATTTTGCGGTGGCTAATGGCGTCCTGACGTCTTGGCTGGGGCAATTCGTGATGGTGATTTCGCTTTGGGGTATTTGGTACCACTATCTAGCGGGACTTCGGCACTTGTATTTCGACTCTGGGCGCGGGCTTGATCCTGTGACTGCGGATAAATTGGGCTGGGGCTGTATCATTGGCTCCGTCGTTCTTACCCTGTTAACCTGTGTCATCGTTTAGGAGGCCACTATGAGTTATATAACTGATCGTAAACGTGCAGAAGGCAAAGGCGCTTCGGGCACCGGCACCCAAGACCATTGGTTCATGCAAGTCAGCGCCGTTGGCTTGGCGGTGTTGGTCCCAACATTCTTGTTCATTTTTGGTCGTGCCTTCGGTGGTAGCTATGAAGAGGTGCTCGCCACCTTCGCGCGCCCCGTCCCTGCGATCCTTTCCGCCCTTGTGTTGGTTTTTGGTCTTCTGCATTTCCGCAAAGGTGCGCAAATGATGATCGAAGACTACATGCGCGGTTCAAGCCGCAAAATCGCGATTATCGCGGTGATCCTCTTTTCCTACGGGTTGATGGCTACTGGCCTTTTCGCCCTCGCTAAAATCGCGCTTTAAGGAGCTGGCTCCATGTCTGCATATGAATACGAAACCCACGACTATGATGTGGTTGTTATTGGTGCCGGTGGCGCAGGTCTGCGCGCAACCCTTGGGATGGCCGAACAGGGCCTCCGTACCGCTTGCGTAACCAAAGTTTTCCCAACACGAAGCCATACTGTTGCGGCACAGGGCGGCATTGCTGCGTCCCTTTCCAATATGGGGCCGGATAACTGGCAGTGGCACATGTTTGACACCGTTAAAGGCTCCGACTGGCTTGGTGATACCGATGCGATGGAATACCTCGCCCGCGAAGCTCCCAAGGCCGTGTACGAGCTTGAGCATTACGGTGTGCCATTTTCGCGCACCGAAGAAGGCAAGATTTATCAGCGCCCCTTTGGTGGCCACACAACTGAATTCGGCGAAGGCCCTCCCGTGCAACGGACCTGTGCCGCCGCTGACCGGACCGGCCACGCTATTCTCCACACACTTTACGGCCAATCCCTGAAGCATAACGCAGAATTCTTCATTGAATACTTCGCGATTGATTTGATCATGTCCGAAGACGGCCAATGCCAAGGCGTTGTTTGTTGGAAGCTAGACGATGGTACAATCCACGTCTTCAACGCCAAAATGACTGTTCTTGCGACGGGCGGCTATGGACGTGCCTTCTTTAGTGCGACCTCCGCGCACACTTGTACGGGCGATGGTGGCGGCATGGTTGCCCGCGCTGGGCTTGCTTTGCAGGATATGGAATTCGTTCAGTTCCACCCAACTGGCATTTACGGCTCTGGTTGTTTGATCACTGAGGGCGCACGCGGAGAGGGCGGTTATTTGACCAACTCCGAAGGCGAACGCTTCATGGAGCGCTATGCGCCCACCTACAAAGACCTCGCGCCGCGCGATTATGTTTCGCGCTCGATGACGATGGAAATTCGGGAAGGGCGCGGTGTTGGCAAAGATGGAGATCACATCCACCTTAATCTAAGCCACCTGCCCAAAGAAGCGCTGGCCGAACGCCTCCCTGGTATTTCGGAAAGTGCGCGAATTTTTGCGGGTGTTGACGTGACCAAGGAACCGATCCCCGTTTTGCCAACGGTGCATTACAACATGGGCGGAATTCCAACGAATTATTTCGGCGAAGTGCTGAACCCAACTGCCAAAGATCCTAACGCTATTTTGCCGGGCCTGATGGCCGTTGGTGAAGCTGGCTGTGCGTCTGTGCATGGGGCCAACCGTTTGGGGTCGAACTCCCTGATTGACCTTGTCGTCTTTGGCCGCGCGGCGGCAATCAAAGCTGGCAAAATTGTTGATCCAGAAGCTTCCAATCCTGTCCTGAACCAAGCGTCCGTCGATGCGGCCTTGGATCGTTTTGACGGCTTGCGCTACGCAAAAGGCAACGTTTCCACCGCCGAGTTGCGCCTCGAAATGCAGAAAACAATGCAGGCCGATGCCGCCGTATTCCGTACGGACAAAACCTTGGCCGAGGGTGTTGAGAAAATGACCGCCATCGCAGGTAAAGTGGATGACCTCAAAGTCACCGACCGTAGCCTTGTTTGGAACAGCGACTTGATGGAGACGTTGGAATTGACCAACCTCCTTCCCAATGCGATGGCCACAATTGTCGGCGCCGAAGCTCGCAAAGAGAGCCGTGGCGCGCACGCACACGAAGATTACCCCAAGCGGGACGACGAAAAATGGCGGGTTCACACCATCAGTCGGGTTGACGGCAACAAAGTTGACCTGGCATATCGCCCCGTTGTTACGACTCCACTCTCCACGGAAGCCGAGGGCGGGATTAACCTCGCGAGAATCGCTCCCAAAGAGAGGACGTTCTAATGCGTTTGTCTTGGGCCGTCTTGGGACTTTTGGGGGTTGCCGCTTGCGGTCCCACTCCATTGAAGACACCGAAAAACACGGATGAATGCCAGTCCTATGCTGCAAGCCGCGCTGGGCTGAGTTTTTCATCGGTTGGGGCAAAACAGGCGTATTTTAGTAAAGTTGTGACCGATACACATGGCGACAACAAAACGGTACGCTCCACATACCTTGGCTGCTTGGACCAAATTGGCGCGCTTCCAGAAGGCGTGAACTCTGTGGGCCAATCGGGGTCTATTCCTATTGGCGAGCGCACTGGAAACCGCAGTGACGTGATGTCGGGCGGAGCTGGCTACAAGATCGTCTCCTTTCGATCTGAGGGCCCTGGCATGATCGCGAGCGCTTCGGCCACGGGAACAGAGCCGCTCCCGCTTGAGTATGCCGGAATTTCTGGTGGAGCGGACCTTTGGTCCACCTTGTCACAATCACAACAAAAACGCGTGCAGTCTTACTTGTCTTCGGGGGGCGCATTTATGCCTTCCCTTCAGGGAGGCCTATAATGCGGAACAGTCATATGAGCGCAAAAATCGCTCCGAATTACAGCAAGCTTGGTGTTGATATGGTCGAGCGAGCCACAAAGAAACGGGTGCTATAATGGTAGAGTTTACACTTCCAAAGAACTCCAAAATCAAAGTGGGCAAAACTTGGCCCAAACCTGCTGGTGCGACGAATTTGCGGAAATTTCAGATTTACCGCTGGAATCCAGACGATGGCAAAAACCCCCAAGTTGACACCTATTTTGTCAATTTGGATGCTTGTGGTCCGATGATTTTGGACGGGCTTATTCAAATCAAGAATGAGATCGATCCAAGCCTCACGTTCCGTCGCTCCTGTCGCGAGGGCATCTGCGGGTCCTGTGCGATGAACGTCGGCGGGATCAACACGCTCGCCTGTATCTATGGCATGGACGAAGTGAAGGGCGACGTGAAGATTTATCCGTTGCCACATATGGAAGTGGTCAAAGATCTTATTCCAGACCTGACACACTTCTACGCACAGCACGCGAGCATTATGCCGTGGTTGGAAACCAAATCTAACCGCCCCGCCAAAGAGTGGAAACAGTCGATTGACGACCGCAAAAAGCTAGATGGCTTATACGAATGTGTGATGTGTGCTTGTTGCTCAACATCCTGCCCAAGCTATTGGTGGAACAGTGATGAATATCTTGGACCGGCGGCGTTGCTGCATGCCTATCGCTGGATTGTAGATAGCCGTGACGAAGCCACGGGCGAGCGTTTGGATGATCTTGAAGATCCGTTCAAACTGTACCGTTGCCACACGATTATGAATTGCGCGAAAACTTGTCCCAAGGGCCTTAACCCCGCAAAATCAATTAGCCACATCAAACAGATGATGGTCGAACGCGCAGTTTAAAAAATACAAAATGTTTAAAAAAGGGGCCGGACAATCTGTCGGCCCCTTTTGTGTTCTGGCTTCTAAGCCGATTTAGGCAAATGCGGCTTCAAGGGCAATTTCTACCATGTCGCCAAAGCTTTTTTCACGTTGATCGCTCGGAAGGGCTTCGCCTGTCAAAAGGTGGTCAGAAACCGTCAGGATCGCCAAGGCACGGCAACTGTGGCGCGCAGCCAGATTATAGAGTTCGGCCGCTTCCATTTCCACGCCCAGAATGCCGTGACGGATCATCTGTTCATTCAAATCGGGGCGCTCGTCATAGAACACGTCGCTTGAGTAGATGCCACCAACATGGGTGGGCGTGCCGCGGGATTGCGCCGCATCGGCGGCCGCGCGCAAAAGGCCGTAATCGGCACAGGGCGCAAAGTTCATCTCTTTGAAAATCCCGCGTGACGGGGTCGAAAGGGTCGTTGCCGTCATGCCGATGATAACGTCACGGACCTTGATGGATTCTTGCATGCCACCACAGGATCCAATGCGGATGAGGGTTTTTGCTCCATAAGTTGTGATCAACTCGTTAACGTAAATTGAAAGGCTGGGCATGCCCATTCCGGTGCCATGGATGGTCACGCGGTTACCGTTCCACATGCCAGTATATCCAAGCATGCCACGCACTTCATTGACCAGTTTAACGTCGGTCAGAAAGGTTTCAGCGGCCCATTTTGCACGATAGGGATCGCCCGGTAATAAAACGGTTTCTGCAATGTCACCGGGGGCTGCGCCAATATGGACTGTCATTCGGACCTCTTAAGTTTGACTGGATGGTCAATCTCTGCACAAAGCTTGGAGCGAGCGCAAGTAGTGTCTTACTGTGCCGCGATCGTTACAGGCGTAACAAGGGCGACAATATCAAACATGATTTTGTTCATTTCGAAGTCTTTCGGCGTATAAATTCGGGTAAGTCCCATTGCGAGCAGCGTTTTTGCATCGTTTTCGGGAATAATGCCGCCAGCGACGATGGGGATATGCCCAAGACCAGCATTCCGCATGCGCTCAACGAGTTCCCTCAATAGGGGAATGTGGCTGCCAGATAGAATCGACAATCCTACAATATGCGGCTCCTCGCGCAGGGCTGCTGCAACGATTTCCTCTGGCGTGAGGCGGATGCCTTCGTAGCATATTTCCATGCCACAATCACGTGCGCGGGTTGCGATTTGTTCGGCCCCGTTTGAGTGACCATCAAGCCCCGGTTTGCCGACGAGGAACTTGAGGCGACGACCAAGGGACGCGCTTACGCCTTCAACGGCAGCGCGAATTTCTTCAAGGCCTTCCGTTTGGTTCGAGACGGTTTTGCGCACACCAGTGGGGGCGCGATATTGCCCGAAGGCAGTGCGCACAACGTCGCCCCACTCGCCCGTCGTAACGCCGGCTTTTGCGCAGGCGATGGAGGGTGGCATGATATTGGCGCCGGATTTTGCGGCCGCGCGAAGAGCCGCGATTGCGGCTTGTACTGCGGTGTCATCGCGCGCTTCCTTGAAGGCCACAAGACGGGCGATTTGGTCCGTTTCTGCGGCGGGATCGGCGGCCATAATCGCGCGTTCCCCTGCGGTAAGGGGGCTTTCTTCCGTTTCGGTCCATCGGTTTACCCCGACGACCGTGGTTTCCCCCGTTTCAATTTTTCTCAAACGGTTCGCGTTGCTCGTAACAAGGCGGGATTTCATGTATTCAATCGCCGCAATTGCCCCGCCCATTTTGTCGATCTGGGCCAATTCGGCGCGAGTGCCTTCTTTGAGGGACTCCACTTTGCGCGTGATGGCTGGGTTTTCGTCAAACAAATCATCGAATTCCAAAAGATCGGTTTCATAAGCCAAAATTTGCTGCATCCGGAGGGACCATTGTTGATCGAAGGGGCGCGGCAGACCGAGGGCTTCGTTCCACGCAGGGAGTTGCACCGCACGGGCGCGCGCGTTCTTGGAAAGGGTCACCGCGAGCATTTCGATGAGAACGCGATAGACATTGTTTTCCGGCTGCTGCTCGGTCAACCCGAGGCTGTTGACTTGCACGCCATAGCGGAAACGTCGGAATTTTGGCTCCTCAATGCCATATCTCTCGCGGGTGATCTCGTCCCAAAGGTCCACAAAGGCGCGCATCTTGCAAAGTTCGGTCACAAACCGGATACCTGCGTTAACAAAGAAGCTGATGCGCCCAACCATTGCGGGGAAATGCTCGGCTGGGACTTTCGTGCGTAAATCATCCAAAACCGCGATCGCCGTTGCAAGGGCAAAAGCCAGTTCTTCTTCGGGCGTCGCTCCGGCTTCCTGAAGGTGATAGGAGCACACGTTCGTTGGGTTCCATTTCGGTAGGAATTCGCGCGTATAGGCCGCGACATCCGTGAGCATGCGAAGGGATGGCTCGGGTGGGCAAATATATGTGCCGCGACTGAGGTATTCCTTGATGATGTCGTTTTGGACGGTCCCTTGTAAGGCCGACACATCCGCCCCTTGCTCCTCCGCTGCGGCGATATACAACGCCAAAAGCCATGGGGCCGTGGCGTTGATCGTCATGGACGTGTTCATTTTCTCAAGCGGGATTGCATCAAAGAGGGCGCGCATGTCACCGAGGTGGTTGATTGGGACGCCAACTTTTCCCACTTCGCCACGGGCAAGTTCGTGGTCGCTATCGTACCCAGTTTGCGTCGGCAGATCAAAAGCCACAGACAATCCAGTTTGCCCTTTGGAAAGGTTCGAGTGGTAGAGCGCGTTGGACGCCTGAGCCGTGGAATGTCCTGCGTAGGTGCGGAAAAGCCATGGCTTGGATTTCTCGGAAATTGGCATAATCAAACCTTCGCGTAATTTTGATGCGTTATTATGCTTATAATTGATATATAGTTTCACTGTCAATCGCTGCGTTGCGGCATCTTGGGCTTTACCTAGGGGTCTGCGACTGAAACATTGGCACAATGTTTCAAACCGTTGAATTTCCAATTTGGCTAGTTGTTCTCGTTGCCCTCTTGGCCGCGATATCGACGCTTGATCGCATTCTAGTACCCTCCGTGCGCTGGTTTTTTCGCCGTCGTATGGAGCGGGTCGTCGCGCGGATAAATCTCCGGCTTCAGCGTCCAATTGAGCCATTCAAGCTCGCGAGACGTCACGATATGATCCAAAGGTTGATTTATGACCCTAAGGTCGCAGAGGCAATTCAAGAGCATGCGGAGGCTAAAGGTATACCCGAAAATGTCGCCTTTGAAGCGGCGCATAGATATGCGCGCGAGATCGTACCGTCATTCTCGGCGACAGCCTATTTTGGCTTCGCGATAAAAATTACACGTTGGTTTTCCCGTAGCTTTTATCGTGTCCGTCTTGGATATTCTGATGAGGAAAGTATCGCTCAGATTGCGCCTACGGCAACGGTGGTTTTCGTTATGAACCACCGCTCGAACATGGACTATTTCCTCGTGACATACCTCGCGGCCGAGCGTAGCGCCTTGTCATATGCCGTTGGAGAGTGGGCGCGCGTATGGCCTCTACAGGGGTTTCTCCGCTTTATGGGAGCCTATTTTATTAGGCGAAAGTCGCATAACTTACTCTATCGCCGCGTTCTTGGACGGTATGTTCAGATGGCGACTGAAGCTGGTGTTGCACAGGCCGTGTTCCCCGAAGGGGGGCTTTCTCTCTCGGGAAAAGTGGGGCCACCAAAGCTCGGAATCCTCAGTTATGTGATCTCTGGTTTTCACGGTGATGATGGCCGCGATGTTGTGTTTGTTCCCATCGCTTTGAACTATGATCGTGTTTTGGAAGATCGTGTTTTAATTGAAGCTGCGACCACGGGGTCGCGCAAATTTGGGTTCAGTTTTTTTAAGATGCTCGGATTTGTTCTTCGCCAGTTCCGCTTTTTCCTAACGGGTCGGTTCCACCGCTTTGGCTACGCCGCAGTGAGTTTTGGGCAGCCATTGTCTTTGCGGGAGTTTGCAGCCGAAGTACCAAAGGCAACCCATGATGAGCTCACGAAAACTGTGGGGCGGGAAATGATGAAACGTGTGCGCGAGGTTGTGCCGGTTCTTCCTGTTCCCTTGGTTGCTCTGATTTTAACCAGATCAACCAAGCCGTTGAGTCGCGAACAAATAGAAGCGCAAATGGGGGAGATCATTCAGGGCCTTAAAGAGATTGGTGCGCATGTGCATATCCCACGGGAAAATATTTCCTATGCTACCGACGTTGGTTTGCGCATCCTGTTGCTAAGACAATTTATCCGTGAGGCATCTGGAACCTTTACAATTACGGAGGATTCCAAAGAGTTTACGGCGTATTATGCGGCCTCAATTGAGCATTTGGTGGACGGCGAGCTTGTTATTTGATGGAAATGTGCCGCATCTGCTCGGTTATAAAGTTTCAAAAATGATGCCAAAATGGTTGTAATCTTGCTTTGAGGTCGGTAATCCTTTCTTTAAGGCGCGTGATTCTGCGCCGCAGAAACCGATGGAGGCCGCCATGGCTCTAGATACAGAAAGCAAATTTCCTAGCAACGACGGTGCTAAGCTTGACCTATATGAGGTCGGTCAAATGCCGCCTTTAGGGCATGTCCCAAAACAGATGTATGCTTGGGCGATCCGGCGCGAGCGTCACGGCGAACCGGATAAATCTTTCCAACTTGAAACTGTGGCTGTTCCCGAAATTGACAGCTACGAAGTTTTGGTTTTGGTGATGGCCGCAGGCGTTAATTACAATGGTATCTGGGCGGGGCTTGGCGTTCCGATCAGCCCGTTTGATATTCACAAACAGGACTTCCACATTGCTGGTTCCGACGCTTCAGGCGTTGTTTGGGCGGTTGGGGATAAAGTTACGCGCTGGAAAGTTGGCGACGAAGTTGTGATCCATTGTAACCAAGACGACGGCGACGACGAGGAATGCAATGGTGGCGATCCTATGTTCTCATCGAGCCAGCGGATTTGGGGATACGAGACACCCGATGGGAGTTTCGCGCAGTTCACACGCGTGCAAGCGCAGCAATTGATGCCACGCCCCAAGCACCTGACGTGGGAAGAAAGTGCGTGCTACACACTCACTCTCGCCACCGCCTACCGGATGCTGTTTGGGCATCATCCACATGAGTTGAAACCGGGCCAAAATGTTTTGGTTTGGGGGGCCTCTGGTGGGTTGGGCAGCTTTGCTATTCAGCTCATTAATACCGCTGGGGCGAATGCAATTGGGGTCATTTCCGATGAAGAAAAACGCGCATTTGTGCTCGGGCTGGGGGCAAAAGGGGTCATTAATCGCAAAGACTTCAACTGTTGGGGGCAACTCCCGACGGTAAATAGCCCCGAATACAAAGACTGGTTCAATGAGGCGCGCAAATTCGGCAAGGCCATTTGGGATATCACGGGTAAAGGCGTGAATGTTGACATGGTTTTCGAGCATCCGGGCGAAGCGACGTTCCCAGTTTCAACCTTTGTTTGCAAGAAGGGCGGTATGATCGTTATTTGCGCAGGAACGAGCGGCTTTAATCTGACGATGGACGCGCGTTATGTATGGATGAACCAAAAACGCATTCAAGGCAGCCATTTCGCGCATTTAAAACAAGCAGCCGCGGCGAACAAATTGATGTGTGAGCGGCGTATTGATCCATGCATGAGTGAAGTCTTTGGTTGGAACGACATTCCACAAGCGCATCTCAAGATGCTGCGAAACCAGCACCAGCCTGGGAATATGGCTGTGTTGGTTCAGGCACCTCGTACTGGGTTGCGTACACTCGAAGACACTTTAGACGCGAATCTCTAATCCTGATTGTGCCCGCGACTCACCTGTGTTGCGGGCACAAACCTAGAAGACGAACAGGCCCCCATAGCTTTCAAAACGTTAAAAGAGGCCGCCTCGCTATTTTAGGGGAGGAATAATATGCGAATACCCCAATTATTTAACTCGTGCTACGGTTGTGTTAATACTCTGTTAACCACTGTGAAAGAGACTCGTCATGACAAACGACTGGATACTGAGCGTTCTCACCGACCTACAAGTTTTTGCTGATGCAAACGATATGCCTCGGCTCGCCTTACAGCTTATAGAGACGAAAATATTGGCAGCCGCCGAGCTCTCTCAGAATCCGGAAAACCCAACAAGGGCGTTTAACGGGTATGAAGCGGAAGTTGGAGAGTATTATCGATCAGTTGGGCCAAGCGCAATCGCTTGAGGCTCTGCAGGATCAGGTATTCCAGATCAGGGACCTCTATGAGGTCGAGCATTTGGTTTATCATTCAGTCAATTCTACGGGTCAGCAATACGCTGCGCTCACCTATGAGGACGCCTGGGTCGATCACTACATCGAGACCGATTTGGCGCGGGTTGATCCCGTGGTCAAAGGGTGTTTCCAGCGGTTTCATCCCGTCGACTGGAAGCGATTGGATTGGTCGTCCAAAAAATCCCGTGACTTTTTGGGGGAAGCTGTTGCTGAAGGCGTCGGCAACCAAGGGTTTTCCGTTCCAATACGCGGTCCAAACGGGCAGTTTGCTCTCTTTTCGGTGAATCAGAAATGCGGCGACGAGGAATGGGAGAAGTTTACAGACCGCAGCATTCAAGATTTAATTCTGGTTGCACATTACCTTAACCAAACTGCCCTGCGCATTGAACGTGGAACAGATGAAATGGCGACCCGCGCGCTGTCTCCTCGCGAAAAAGATGCGCTAACTATGCTTGCGCTCGGGTATAGTCGTGCTCAGGCCGCCGAAAGCCTTTCCATTTCCCCCCATACTTTGCGCGTTTACATCGAAGCAGCCCAGTTCAAACTCGGAGCCGCCAATACAACCCATGCCGTGGCGCGCGCGATGGCGCAGGGGTTGCTCGTCGTGTGAGTGTTGCGCAATTCGCGGGCAGGGCGCTCGCCTATGTTTGAGAATCTTTAGCCCTACGAAATAGACATCAAGGTGCCAATAACGACGGAGGGCACCATGATCCATTATCTTTATGCAGACCAACTCTCAACCTACCCAAAACTGCGCGACGGAATGTTCCGCGATCGCGCTCTTCAGTTTAAAAACCGCCTTGGTTGGGAGGTCGAAGTCGATGCAAATGGCAAAGAATGTGATGACTATGATGCCCTCAACCCTCTTTATGTGATTTGGGAAAATACCGACGGAACCCACGGTGGCTCCATGCGTTTTCTACCAACGACAGGCCCGACAATGGTCAACGATCATTTTAACGAGCTGTCTGATGGGGTGCATATCGAAAGCCCGCTTATTTGGGAATGCACGCGGTTTTGCCTTGCCCCAAATGCGCCTACTGGCACGGCTACGGCTTTGATGTTGGGGGGCTCCGAAGTGGGGGTGAATTTCCATCTCAGCCACGCTGTTGGGGTTTTTGATGAACGAATGGTACGCATCTATTCACGCCTTGGCTGGGGCCCCGTCATTATGGGAACTCAAGGAGAGGGGCGTGATGCTATTAGTCTCGGTTTTTGGGAATATTCCAAAGAAATTCGCGAAAAAATGTACGAGAAATCGGGCATATCAGCGGCACAGTCGGCGCAATGGTTTAATCGTGCCTTTGGTACCCCATCGGCACAAGGTGGCGATGCGGAAAAATCTCTAACCTTCGCTATGTGATATAGACTGGCAACCTCTGGGGCGGCCCTGTAATGTCGCCCCATGACCCTGCCAACCATTACCTATTCCGAAGATCAGGCCGAAGCGTTTGACCGCGTAACCGAAGTGTTGCGGGAGGCAGGCGTTGATCTTGAAAATTCAGTAATGACACCGTTAAGTGATAGGAAACAAAAGGCTTTGGCCGTGATTGGGAAGGCCGGATCCGGCAAAACCCTTTTATTGGCGGAACTGTATAAGGCGCTTGAGGCCGCAGGCGTTGATGTTGTCTCAGGCGATTACGAAGGCAAGAAACGCAAATCGCGGCGCACGCTTGCAATCCTTGCCCCCACGAACAAAGCCGCGAGCGTTTTGCGCAATCGTGGGGTGCCAGCGACAACAATTCACCGCATCCTTTATACCCCCGTTTATGATCCCGAATACGAGAAAATCGCCGAATGGTTGGCGGGCGAGGGGGAGAGGCCGCAAGTCGAGGGGCTGACCGATGCGGCCCTCGATCGCGCCTTCGCTTTTTTCCAGAATAATAAATCGGTTCCGGGGGCATTAGCCGCCGCAGGGCTTCGTGGATCGGACTTTATTACCGGCTGGAAGCGCCGCGATGACCCGCTCGATATTGGGTTCATCGACGAAAGTTCGATGCTGGATGAAAAACAATACAATGATCTGCGTGAAATTTTCCCCACGCTGGTTCTTTTTGGAGATCCAGCCCAGCTCGCACCCGTAGGGCAGTCGGGCGAGATGATTTTTGACCGTTTTAAAGGCCGTCAGAAGATGGTTCTTTCACGCGTTCACCGTCAAACCCAAGATAATCCTATCCTGGATCTCGCGCATGCTCTTGCCGATGAAAACCTCACGTTTGAGGGGTTTGAGCGGATGATAGAAGAGGCGTCAAAAAAGGACGAGCGCGTGGTTTGGGCACAGCGTGTCGAAAGCGACTTGATGGCGCGCTCTCCTGTCCTTGTGTGGCGAAACGCGACTCGCGTGCGGCTTATTCAGGCCTTTCGCGGTGCTTTTGGCGCTCCGGGGGATGCGCTTTTGCCGGGGGAGCCGCTAATTTGTGACGGGATTGAACTGCCCGCGAAACACCGAAAAAAACGCATTGATCTCGAGGCGCGTGGCCTAATTAAAGGGGCGCAGGTGGTCTATCTGGGACCAGGTCGCAATCCGGGTTTTTCGCGCATTCACGTAATGGGTGCCGAAGACCCGCAGGTCAGTGCGGCTTCGATCATCAAAATTGAATTCCCAGACGAAGAAGAGCCCTTCATTCCCTTTGCTGCTCGTATGGGGGCCGCGTTTTTGCACGGGGCCGCGGTAACCGTGCACAAGGCGCAAGGGTCGCAATGGGAAGATGTGCAGGTTTTTGGACCAGATATTTATGCCGCTGCGCGCATGGGACGGGTCGAGGCGGGGCAACCTTTGTGGAAACGGTTGGCTTATGTCGCTATTACACGGGCGGAAAAACGCCTTTTTTGGGTAGTGCGTAATCGTTTGGCCCGCCCAAGTGGTCCGCTGATAACGTCAGACTTGACGGTAAAGCCATCGGTGCTGAAATTGGCGATTGAAAACGAAGGGACAGAGGCATGAAGTCGATAATTATTACGGGTGCCAGCGGTGGTTTGGGCGCAATGACAGCGGGTATTTTCCTGTCACGTGGTTGGCGCGTTGGGTTGATGGCGCGCAACGCAGATAAACTTGCCGAGGTTGCCAATGGCTTTGAAAACGCTGTTCTTTTACCCTGTGATGTAACCAACGAGGTGCAAGTGGCGCAGGCTTTCGACAGCTTTGATGGCCCCCTTGATGCGCTCTTTAATAATGCCGGAAGCTTTGGCGCTACGGGTCTTATTGATGAGATTAGCCTTGCCGATTGGCAACAGGTTATGGAGGTCAATGTGACAGGGATGTTCCTCTGCGCACGTGCTGCTTTCGGTCGGATGCGCAAGCAGTCGCCACAAGGTGGGCGCATTATCAATAACGGTTCGATTTCTGCAACAACACCGCGTCCGGGGGCGATTTCCTATACGGCGTCCAAACATGCGGTTTCTGGGATCACCAAAACACTGGCGCTCGATGGCCGTCCTTTTGGCATTGCCTGTGGCCAAATCGATATCGGCAATGCGGCCAGTGCAATGACGCAAAAAATGTCGGGTGGCGTGCCTCAAGCTGATGGCTCAATTCGGCCCGAACCTGTAATGGACGCGAGCAATGTTGCGGAAACGGTTTTTCACATGGCGAGTCTACCGCTCAATGCGAACATTCTAAACGTAACGGTTATGGCGACCGATATGCCGTTTGTTGGTCGCGGTTAGCACAGGCTTTAAGCGCGGAAATACCGGAAGATTGCACTGGCACCCCAGCCCGCAAAAATTGCGATAAAGAGCGACATAATTCCGTAAATCAGAGAGTGTTGATGCGCGAGGTTATACAGCCAGCGTTCGACACCCACTTTACGCACCTCAATGGAGGCCTCTGTTTGATTGACAACTCTTCCGTTGCGCACCAGTAAAAAACGCGTTTTGTATGTGCCTTCTGTCAAATTCGCGGGCAGAGCAATTGAAGTGCGAAACAGGGTATCAGAGGAAAGTTCGACCGCGCCTTCAAGGAGTTGATACAGTTTTTCTTTGTCGCGAATGCGTATCAGAGCTTCCGTGAAAGTTTCGGAATCAGTGATGTTGCTCGGCGCGCCAACCGAGCGCACAGCTTTGTTGATCGTTATATCGTGGCGCAAGTCAGAGGTTTGAGAAAGAATGTCTTGTAGGGGAGACGTCGTTGCCACGGCATAGAAACTGGGTGCGGCATCAACTTCGACCGCATCCGTATTTACCCAAATTCCCAATACACGCGACTTGCGGCGGACGAGGACTGGTAACGAGGGGCCTGCAATCGTAATGATAATGTCCAATTCCTCGCCCTCGGGAATCGGTGAGTCGCGTTTAATCGCGCCAAAAATGAGGATTTCAGAGCCGTCAAAATTAGCTGTGATGGCGACGTTATTATGGCTTAGAGCGGCGATGACTTCTTCGCGCGCCGGGGCGGTTACAACACTTGTTAAAAGCAGGATGGTAGCGAGTAGAAGTGACCGCATTATTAGCTTCCCACCTTGCCCAAAGAGTAAAGTTCGCTGGGTTGGAGAAGCAAATCAAGCGCAAGTTTTCCGCAAACGACCAACACCAGAAGTGCCAGGAGCACACGCAATTGTTCGGCCTTGAGTTTGAGGCCAATGTGAGTGCCAAATTGGGCGCCAACAACCCCACCAATAAGCAGGAGAACCGCAAGGGGCATGTCGACGGTTTGGTTTGTTGTTGCGTGCAACAGTGTGGTGAATCCGGTTACGAAAATGATCTGAAACAGCGAGGTTCCGATCACAACTTTGGTGGGCATCCCCAGAAGATAGATCATGGCAGGCACCATAATAAAGCCGCCGCCGACGCCCATGATGGCCGCCAATATTCCAACAAGTACACCCACAAGGATCGGGGGGATTACACTGATATACAGGCCAGACGTGCGGAATTTCATTTTGAACGGGAGGTTGTGTACCCAGTTGTGTCTGCGTCGTATTGGTACTGCTCCGGGTCTTCTGGACCGAAGGATCGCACGAACGCTCTCGATAAACATGAGCGCACCGATGATGCCAAGGAAAACCACGTAACAGAGGGTGACAAGCAAATCTACTTGCCCCAAAGATTTCAGCAGGTTGAAAAGATAAATACCAAAAGCCGCGCCGATCAGGCCGCCGATGAGCAAAACTGTCCCCATCTGAAGGTCGACGGTTTTGCGCTTAAAATGCGCAAGGACGCCGGAAATCGAAGACGCTACGATTTGGTTGGCCCCTGTCGCCACAGCCACGGCGGGCGGGATACCAATGAAAAACAGCAGCGGCGTGAGAAGGAAGCCACCGCCCACACCAAACATTCCCGACAAGATTCCCACCAATCCCCCAAGGCCTAACAATAGGAAGACGCTGACCGATACTTCGGCGATTGGGAGATAAATCTGCATTTGGTTACCCTGCTAGTCGCACAGTCAGTATAAGATGTCGCACGCCGGTTGTAGACCCCCGCATGCGACAAATCGGATCACATCTGTGCAAAGCCGCACTTATTTTTCTTTTACGTAGGGCTGCCCCCCAGCGCGCGGCGGAATGGCTTTGCCAACAAACCCTGCGAGGATGATAACTGTGAGCAAATAGGGCAGAGCGTCGATGAATTGGGACGGTACTTCGAACCCCATAAACGATTTGTTTTCTAGATAGGGCGCCGCGGCTGCGAGGAAGCCAAACAAAATGCACGTTCCCATCGCCTGCCAAGGGCGCCATTTCGCAAAAATAAGCGCAGCAAGGGCAATATACCCCCGACCTGCCGTCATATCCTTCACGAAATTAGCGGCAAAACTCGCCAGATATACACCTGCTAGCCCGCACAAAACGCCAGCAATAATGATCGCGCTATACCGGAGTTTAACCACAGAAACCCCTGCTGTATCCACGGCCGCCGGATTTTCACCCGCTGCGCGCAGGCGCAACCCAAAGCGTGTGCGAAATAAAACGAACCATGTAACAGGCACGGCGATTAACGCCACATAGACCAATATGGTGTGCCCAGAGAGCAAATCCGAATAAATTGGCCCCAGTATCGGCACGTTCGCAACGGAATCCGCAAAGGGCAGTGTGATGTCGTGGAATCGGGCGCTGCTTGGCAGAGAGGGCGTGCGCCCACCAAGACCAAACCACGCAGAGCCAATCACAATCGAAAGGCCCGCCGCAAGGAAGTTGATCGCAACACCTGAGATGAGCTGGTCGCCACGGAAGGTAATCGATGCAACTCCGTGCAACATCGAAAGCGCCACGGAACCCGCAACTCCCGCCAAAAGGCCCAGCCAGATCGAGCCTGTTACAAACGCAACACCCCCCGTGAGGAAGGCTGCGCCGAGCATTTTACCCTCAAGGCCAATGTCCACGATCCCCGCGCGCTCAGAGTAGAGGCCCGCGAGGCACGCCAAAAGGAGTGGCGTTGCATAGCGCAAAGTTGAGTCGAGAATCGGGATTAAGATGTGAAAGAATTCCATGTCCTAAGCCCTCTTCTTCGAATTTGCGCGCATGAGAAAAATCCGCTCGACGGGGCCACGGACCATATAGTCGAGGGCGCCGGTTAGCAGAATGACGATGGCTTGAATCACGGTGACCATTTCGCGCGGGATGCCATAGACAAACTGTAATTCCGCGCCGCCTTGCCACAAGAAGCCAAACAAAATCGCCGCGAGAATGACGCCAATGGGATGATTGCGCCCCATCAAGGCCACGGCGATGCCGATGAAGCCTGCCCCTTCGACCGCGTTGTGGATCATGCGCTCGGCTTCGCCCATGACGTTATTTACGGCCATAAGTCCAGCAAACGCGCCGGAGATCAACATGGTGATGATCATGATTTTGGCGGGTGAAATTCCTGCATATTTGGAGGCAGTCTCCGAGTGTCCGAGGGCGCGGATTTGATAACCCAAGCGCGTGTGCCACATCAAAACCCAAAAGAACAAACAGCACAAAAGAGCGACGAGGAAGCTGATATTCGCGGGGGCGTGTTTTGAAAACTCAATGCCAAAGGGAGCGAGCATCTCGTGGAAGGTTGGCAAATGCGTACCTGGTGGGAACGCGGCTGTTTCGGCAGCCATTTTGCCTTTCACTTTCATTGGGCCGGTTAACAGATATCCCGTTAAGGCCGCTGCCATGAAGTTAAACATGATCGTCGTGATTACGATATGGCTGCCCCGTTTTGCCTGAAGATAAGCGGGGATAAAGGCCCATGCAGCGCCAAACAGGCCACCAAAAACAATAGCTGCGGGAAGGGCGAGCGTCCAATGTGGCCACGGAACTGCCAATAAAATAACGGCGACTCCAAGGCCGCCAATCGCCGCTTGGCCCTCGCCGCCGATGTTGAACATCCGAGCGTGTGACGCGATGGCCATTGCGAGGCCGGTAAAGATAAAGTTCGTCGCGTAATAAAGCGTGTAGCCCACACCGCGCGAGCTACCGAACGATCCTTCGATCATCGTGGCGAGCGCGTCAAACGGGTTGGTTCCGATAGCTGCGAGAACAATGCCAGAAATTACAAATGCAATGAGCAAATTTATGAAGGGGATTAGGGCAACATCCGCCCATCTTGGCATCTTGTTCATGCGCCCGCTCCGTCACTCTTGTCTGGTGTCATACCGGCCATCATCATCCCCAATTCGCGCTCGTTCGTTTCGCCCGCAAGGCGTTCGCCCATGATTTTTCCGTCAAACATGACGACAATCCGGTCCGCAAGCGAGAGCACTTCTTCAAGTTCAACCGAGACCAGCAAAATCGCCTTGCCTTGATCCCGAAGCGCAACGATTTGCTGGTGGATGAATTCGATCGCTCCAATATCCACACCACGGGTCGGTTGGCCAATGAGGAGTAAATCAGGGTTGCGCTCAATTTCGCGTGCCAGAACAATTTTCTGTTGGTTCCCACCCGAGAAGTTCGCCGCGTGAAGATGCGGGTTCGGGGGGCGAACATCAAAGCGGTCCATCTTGCCTTGAGTGTCTTCAAGGATGGCTTTGTTGTCCATCAAGAACTTGTTTTTGTTGTATTTTGCGTCGTTGTGGTAGCCAAAGGCCATGTTTTCCCACGCTTCAAAGTCAAGGATAAGACCCTCTTCGTGACGATCTTCGGGGACGTGGGCAATGCCATTGGCGCGGCGAGATTGGCCGTCGCTTTTGGAGCCTGTTAGGTCGAGTTCTTTGCCGTGCAAGCGGATGCTTCCGGTGGCCTTGGCATAACCGCCAAGAACTTCAAGAAGTTCTGATTGGCCGTTCCCCGAGACACCAGCAATTCCCAAAATCTCGCCTGCGCGAATATTGAAGGAAATGCCTTTGACGCGGGTGACCTTATCTTCGTCAACGACCACAAGGTTCTCGACCGAGAGGATTTCCTCACCCGGTTGCGCGGGGGCTTTGTCGACATGCAGCAGCACTTTGCGGCCGACCATCAGTTCGGCCAACTGCTCAGGGCTCGTTTCCGATGTTTTCACCGTCGCGGTCATTTCCCCACGGCGCATGACGCTCACGGTGTCGGTGATATCCATGATCTCGCGCAGCTTATGCGTAATGAGAATAATGGTTTTTCCAGAGGCGCGAAGGCCTTCGAGAATGCGGAACAGGTGGTCAGCCTCATCGGGTGTCAAAACCCCCGTGGGCTCGTCGAGAATAAGGATATCCGCCTTGCGATACAGAGCTTTCAGGATCTCAACCCGCTGACGATGCCCCACCGAGAGGTCTTCAATCAACGCGTCCGGATCAACATTCAACTCGTATTCTTCTGCCAATTCCGTGAGCAGCTTGCGCGCCTTGCGCAACGACGGCGTCAGGCGCCAGCCATCTTCGGCCCCAAGGACCACATTCTCAAGAACCGTGAAATTATCTACCAGTTTAAAGTGCTGGAACACCATGCCAATGCCAGCCTTGATGGCGGCCTGACTGTCAGGAATGACCGTTCGTTTTCCGCTAATAATAATCTCGCCCGCATCGGCCTTATAGAACCCATAGAGGATCGACATCAGCGTCGACTTACCAGCGCCGTTTTCGCCAATAATTCCGTGAACGGTGCCCTTTTGGACGGTGATCGAGATGTCTTTGTTGGCTTGAACAGGGCCGAAAGCCTTGGAAATGCCGCGCAACTCGATAGCGGGAGCGGGGGATGTTGGAGCGGCAGTTTCCTGCCGCCCCTTTTCTGGTGCCAAAGCCATTCTAGCTTAGTACGCTGGGCAAGTTTCGTCGGACATGTAGTCATGTACCGTGATGTCGCCAGCAATGATGCCAGCTTTTGCCGCTTCAACTTGCGCGATCATGTCTTCGGTGATGAGTGCCGCATTGTGCTCGTCCATCGCATAGCTCACGCCATCGTTCGCAAGGCCCATTGCGTTGAAACCTGGCTCAACGGCTTCGCCAGCAAGGAAGCTTTCGTATACAGCGTTATCGACGCGCTTCATCATGGAGGTCAAAACCGACCCTGGCTGAAGGTAATTTTGGTTGCTATCGACACCAACCGAAAGGATACCCTCGTCGGCCGCAGTTTGAAGCACACCAAGACCGGTGCCGCCAGCTGCTGCGAACACAACGTCGGAGCCTTGGCTGATTTGGCCGCGTGTAAGCTCGCCACCTTTTACGGGATCATTCCAAGCAGAAGGCGTTGTGCCTGTCATGTTGACGATGACTTTCGCGTCAGGGTTCGTCGCTTTGACGCCCTGTGCATAGCCACATGCAAATTTGGAGATCAATGGAATATCCATGCCACCAACGAAGGAAACAGTGCCAGTTTCGGACGCCAAGGCCGCCAGAACACCCACAAGGTAGGAGCCTGTGTGCTCGTCAAAAACAATGCTGCGCACGTTTGGCTGGTCTACAACCATGTCGATCAAAACGAATTTTGTATCTGGGAAGTCGGGAGCAACTGTTTCAAGCGCAGAAGCAAACGAGAAGCCGGCCATAACAACAGGGTTGTTGCCGCCTTCAGCGAAGCGACGAAGAACCTGTTCGCGCTGTGCATCAGCAGAAAGTTCGAACTCATCGTAAGAGCCGCCTGTTTCTTTTACCCAACGCTCAGCACCATTAAAGGCCGCTTCGTTGAAGGATTTGTCAAATTTTCCGCCAAGATCAAAAATGATCGCGGGATCAGCCAAAACAGCGCCAGCCGATAGGGCCAAAGTCGCGGTTGCGCCGAGAATGGATTTCATGAGGGTCATTATACTCTCCCAGTTGTGTTTTTTTAGGGTGTCATACCATGGATGACGTTACCCTTTGTTAAGAGCAGATCACAAGAAGATCATCGGGTATTTAGGGGAGAGAGGCGACCGTTGGTCAACAAAAATTTTACCATTTGGTAATAAAACTTGAAATACCCGTGAAAATATTGGGTTAAGTGCCGTGTTTTCAGGCTCCTATGGTTTTTCGAAAAACCAGAGCGTCTAAAATAGTACCGCTTTGCGAACGGTAGTATCCGCGTCGAAGCCCAGATTCGCGGTAACCCACTCCCCGATATAGGGAAAGTGCCGCTAGGTTATCTTCGGCGACCTCAAGAAATGATTCTGTGGATTCGCGTGCGATGGCCTCGTTTTCAAAGAGTTCCATCAAGGTGCTTCCCGCGCCTGTTCGACGTGCATTTGGCTCGACGGCAATCGTAAGCAATTCGGCCTCTCCCGCGATGGCGCGCCCAAGAGCAAAGCCCGATGGGACCGTCACGAGGAATACCAATTTTTGAGAAAGTAGCGAGGCAAACTCGTCCGCCGACCATGGACGCGGCGACGTGAAGGAGCGCGCGTGCAGCGCCGCGAGGGCCTGTGGTGTTTTGAGGCTAGTCAAGGAGCACCGGCGGCGCGTCCTTTGCGGGAGCAGCATCGGCGGAGCGTACATAAAACGGGGTTGGTCGTTGACCTTCGGATTGGAACTCAAAACGACGTGCCGCGATTTTGGCAATTGCGACCGCGAGTGGGACATTTGAGGGTGTAAATTCGGTGGTATCAACGGGGCCGACCGATGGCTCTTCCAAGACACGCGCCTGAGCCTCAACGAGGGGAATTTGCTCGATAACGTCCACATCAGCACCGAGACTTTGGATGTAATATGTATCCCGCGGGGCAGGGATCAAGGAGTAGATCGGGCGCTCTAGACCATCGGCCTGTGCTTCGAGCGCCGTGACGCCCACCGCCGGAATACCAAGGGTCATCGCCAACCCACGGGCAAGGGCGACGGAAATCCGAATGCCGGTAAAATTTCCGGGGCCGGTTCCCACACCAATCGCGGCAAGGTCAGCCCACTTGTGTCCCGCTTGCGCGAGGACGTCTTCAAGGATGGGCACGAGGTTTTCGGCCTGTCCTTTGTGCATCGTAACATAGGTTTGCGCCAAAACTTGGTCGCCAAACAGCAACGCGGCCGCACAATGGGCGGCCGACGTATCAAATCCTAAAACCAGTCGATCAGGCAGCAACAGGCCGCACCTCAAGAACTTCGGGGATATAGTGCCTCAGCAGGTTCTCGATGCCCATTTTCAACGTCAGCGTCGAACTTGGACAGCCCGCACAGGCCCCTTGCATATGAAGATATACGATGCCGCGATCAAAGCCGTGGAACGTAATATCGCCACCATCTTGGGCAACCGCAGGGCGGACGCGCGTGTCGAGGAGCTCCTTGATTTGCTCAACAATTTCGCCATCTTCGCCTTCATGTTCGGCATGTCCAGACGCTGGTTTCACATCACCACTAAGCGCGGATTGGCCGGATTGGTAGTGTTCCATGATCGCGCCGAGGATCGAAGGTTTGACATGATCCCACTCAGTTGCGTCGTCTTTTGTGACAGTCACAAAATCAGAGCCGAAAAACACACCCGTCACGCCGCCAACCGCAAAGATGCGTTGGGCAAGAGGAGAGGTATTTGCAGTTTCAGCACTTGGGAAATCCGCCGTTCCAACTTCAAGCACGGTCTGGCCGGGCAAGAACTTTAAGGTCGCGGGATTTGGTGTGGACTCGGTTTGAATAAACATAGGGGCCTCCGTTTGAACCTAGATATGCGCCTGCGCGTCCTAAGTGTCAAGGTTTAGAACTGTTCTAAACATCCTATTCTGACAGAAACACTACGGTACTTATGTGATGGCTTCAAGTTGCTCTTTAGTCAAGTCACCAGGAACAATAGTCACGGGAATGGGCAAACTGCCCGCCGATTTTGACAGCGCCGAGACCAAGGGGCCGGGGCCACTTTTCCCAGTACTTGCTCCAAGAACCAAGACACCGATCTGTGGGTCGTCGCGGATTTGTGCCAATATTTCGTGCATAGGTTCGCCCTCGCGAATGATCAACGATGGATCAATGCCTTGGCGGTCGCGCATCCATTTTGCGAAAACGTCAAAATGAACTTGAATCCGCTCGCGGGCCTCGGCACGCATGATGTCGGCCACGCCAATCCAGTGATTGAACTCGTCTGGCGGGATCACAGATAGGATTTCCACTCCGGCCCCAGTATGGGCTGCCCGCATCGCCGCAAAACGCATAGCGTTTAAACATTCGCGGCTATCATCGAGTACGACCAAAAACTTGCGCATAAAATTCTCCCTTAACGGCGTGATGATGGCCGATTTTGGGGGCCTGCTGCAAGCACAATGAAAGATACCACTGCGTCGTAGTCTCATTGGCGAAAGGAAAGCCGCCTCTGGTCGGGGAACCAGAGGCGGTAGGGCGATGTGGGGCTGGTTGGGACTTGGGCAAAGTTTTCCAACCCACAGGTTTAAGGTAGGCCGATTCTGAATCTTTTTTGTGACAGTTCAGCGGGGGAATTCGGCCAGCAATGCGTCAAGGTCGAACGGTGTATTGTTCATTGTCAGCGTGCCGTCCTTATCCCGTGGCCACTCGTTTTCGGCGCGGTCCCAGTAAAGTTCGACCCCGTTTCCATCGGGATCGTCAAGATAGATCGCTTGGCTGACGCCATGATCTGCGGCCCCCGTGAGGGGCCAATCGGCTGCGATCAAACGGTGCAGCGCATCGGCAAGTTCTGCGCGGGAGGGATAGAGAAACGCCGTATGATACAGACCCGTATGCCCTTTGGGGGGCGGAGTCGCACCGAGGCTTTCCCATGTATTGAGGCCGATATGATGATGGTAGGAACCCGCCGCGAGAAAGGCCGCTTGCGGGCCGTAACGTTGCACAATGCCAAACCCCAAAATGCCGCTGTAAAAGGCAATGGCGCGGTCAAGGTCCGAAACTTTTAGATGAACGTGGCCTATCCGGGTCTGGGGATGGACAGGCTTATTTTCGAAGTGTTTGTTCGATGTCATGGCTTGCTCCTGTTTTCACATGTCAATTTAGGGATGTGCGCAGGGAAACGAAATGCCGATTGGCGCGCAGGGTTGGTTCATCTTTGCACATAGCGTGGGATGTGAAAACAAAAACGGGGCACCCGAAGGCACCCCGTAATCTGTGGAAATTGTATAAGGCGTGGTTTAGCGCACCATGCCAATGATATCGTAGGTTTTCTCAAGGATTGGTCCCGCAACAGTACGAGCGTTTTGGGCCCCTTGACGCAGGATTTTGTCGATCTCGGCGGTGTCTTGCATCAAACGCGCCATTTCGGCTGCAATCGGAGACAATTTAGAGACCGCAAGTTCAGCCAACATCGGTTTGAACACCGAGAACTCTTTGCCACCAACATCCGCAAGCACATCATCCACAGTCATGTCGGCAAGACCGGCATAAATGTTGACGAGGTTGCGCGCTTCTGGACGTTCATTCAGGCCAGAGGCTTCACTTGGCAGCGCATCAGGATCCGTCTTGGCTTTGCGAATTTTCTGGGCGATCATGTCTGAATCGTCCGTCATGTTAATCCGGCTGGCTGCAGAGGGATCAGATTTCGACATCTTTTTGGACCCATCGCGCAAACTCATAACGCGCGTCGCTGCCCCTTCGGTAACGGGTTCGGGGATCGGGAAAAAGTCGACACCGTAGTCGTGATTGAACTTTGTCGCGATGTCGCGGGTCAATTCGATATGTTGTTTTTGGTCTTCGCCCACGGGAACATGTGTGGCGTGGTACACCAAAATATCGGCGGCCATCAAATTCGGATAGGCGAATAGACCTACAGAAGCGGCCTCGCGGTTTTTGCCAGCCTTGTCCTTGAACTGGGTCATACGGCTCAGCCAACCCATGCGTGCTACACAGTTGAAAACCCACGCGAGTTGAGTGTGCTCGGGGACTTGGCTTTGATTGAACAGCGACGATTTGGCGGGATCAAGGCCAGCTGCAAGATAGCCTGCGGCCAACTCGCGCGTCGCGCGTCGCAGGTCATCCGGTTTTTGCGGCGTCGTGATCGCGTGCAAATCGACCATGCAATAAAACGTCTCACTGCCGCTTGCTTGCATATCCACAAAGCGTTTGATCGCCCCGAGATAGTTGCCAAGGGTCAGTCCGCCTGTTGGCTGGATACCTGAAAAAACGCGCGGTACAAACTGAGTGCCGGGCTGCGAGGGTGTTTGGACCACCTCGGTCATAATGAATACTCCATCTGGATTTTTAATGTCCTTTCGCTTACCGATAGGACAAAGGCACGTCAATGTAAGCCTGTTTCATGAGGTCAGTAAATGAGCACACCCCAAAACGACAACGATTTCGATCACAATGCATCGCCGTTCAATGCCCTGCCCATCGCGGTTGTCGGTTTGGTGATGGTGATTGTCGCGGTCGAAATCATCCTGAGCTTGGCTAGTAGCGGTTTGATTGGCGGACCGGAGGCCATTGCATGGCGTCGCGACGCGATTTTGGATTATAGCGTCCTTGGCCAAATCATCACCCCCTACCTTGAAACGGGGCGCTACGAGCCAGAAGTCCTTGGCCGTTTTCTAACCTATTCTTTCGTGCACCAAAACTTCACGTCCATGGCCTTCGTCGCGGTATTTATCTTGGCGTTGGGGAAAATGACCGCTGAAGCCTTTGGTAACTTCGCGTTTCTGCTCATTTACTTTGCCTCGGCCATCGTTGGTGCGGTGCTCTATTGGATGATTTTCCGCGAAGAGGCCGTGTTGATCGGCGGCTACGTGGGGGCATTTGGCCTTATCGGAGCCTTTACCTTTGTGCGTTGGGTGAGCTTGTCGTTGAAGGGGAGCAAACAGTATCAAGCCTTCTATCTCATCGGCATGTTTATGGGGCTGCGGTTAGTTTTTGGCATGCTTTTTGGCGGATCCAACGATTGGGTTGCCGAGCTTATTGGCTTCTTTGTGGGGTTTTTCTTGTCATTCGTTTTGGTGCCCGGAGGGGCGAAGGCGATTTTGGTGAAGTTGCGCCGGAGCTAGGCTAGCGGCGCAATGATGCTTTGAAATCCCCAAGGCGGAAGGCCCCAATCAGGTGCCCGAAGCCGAAATAGCTGACTATTCCGGCTGTGATGAGCAAGAGTAGCGCTAAGACTTCAAATCCACCCGTGCCAAAAAGCTGCCCGAGCATAAGGTTTGCGGCCCAAAGACATACGCCCATAAACAGCGAGGCGATGACAATGCGGATTAAGCGGCGCCAAAACCGGCGGTCAAAACGCACGGTTTCGCCATAGCGACGCGCACCAAGCGCTAGCATAAGCACCATGGTCCACCCTGCGACTGTTGTCGCAAGGGCAGCGGCCCAAAACTGAATGAACGGCGCAAGACCGATGGCAATGGCGGCATTTAACACCATCGCGAACAGCGCGAAGTAGAACGGTGTTTTCGTGTTTTCCCGCGCGAAATAAACGGGTTGCAGCAGCTTTTGCAGGACAAACGCAGGCAGGCCAAGGCCGTAGATCGCAACGGCGACGGCGGTCGCTGCGGTATCGTCCGTGCCGAATGCACCGCGTTCAAACAATACCCTCACTAGGGGGATTGGGATCACAACTAGCGCCACGGCGGAAGGAATGGTGAGGGCGAGGGAAATCTCGCCCGCGCGGCTCAAGGCGTCGCGGCTGCCCGCAAAGTCTTCGGCGCGTAATCTGCGCGAAAGCTCCGGCAGCAGCACAATTCCAACGGCAATTCCGACAACGCCAAGGGGCAATTGATACAGGCGATCCGCATAAGATAGCCACGCAACGGCGCCTTCAAAATGGCTCGCGACTTGGCGTCCCACCAGCAAGTTGATCTGTACGACGCCCCCCGCGAGGGCGGCGGGGGCGGCGATAATCATCAGGCGTTTAAGGTCAGGCGTCATGCGTGGACGGCGGGGGATCAACCGATATCCCGCGCGCGAAGCGGCCACCCAAACGATGGCCATTTGTGCGATACCTGCAATGGGCACCGTGATGGAAATGGTCGTCCCCATGTCCCATCCCGCCCTATGTGCCGTCAGCATGGAGGTGACCAAAAGAATGTTGAGTAAAACAGGCGCAGCGGCGGCGGCGGCGAACCGTCCGGACGAATTTAGAACGCCGGACAGAAGTGCTGCGAGGGAGATAAACAGGATGTAGGGGAAAACGATCCGACCATAGAAAACAGCCAAGTCAAACCGTGCATCATTGGCAAATCCGCTGGCCATCGCAAGCACCAGCCAAGGCATGAAAAACTGGGCGATAATTGTGAAGACAATGAGGATTCCCGCAAGCCCAGACATCGCGTCCCGCGCGAATGTATGTGCGCCTTCGCCGCCCTCCAGCTTCTTGGAGAACATCGGTACAAAGGCCATGTTGAAAGCCCCTTCGGCAAAGAACCGACGAAACATATTGGGCAGCGAGAAAGCGACTAAAAACGCCTCTGCGACGGGCCCCGTTCCCAGATAGCTCGCAATAAGTATATCGCGTACAAAGCCTAAAACACGGCTCATGAGGGTCCAAAAACCGACCGTCATAAAGCCCGACATCATCCCTCTGGATTTCATTCTTTGTTTGCTCTCTCGGCGCCACTCAAAATCGCGGCGCGAATTTTATCTTCAAGGGCTTTTTGCTTGGCGACCGTGTGATATTTAATGCCAAACATATCTTTTACATAGAAGGTGTCGACCACCTGCTCCCCAAAGGTCGCGATGATTGCCGAGGCAATATACACGTTCGCATTCACCAACGTGCGCGACAAATCATAGAGCAAACCCGGACGGTCGCGCGTGTCGACTTCGATAATTGTGTAAATTTCACTGCCTTCGTTGTCGAAGGTGATATTGGTCGCCACGCGGAAGGCTTTTTCCCGCTTCTTCAGCTTGTCTCGCCCTGCGAGTGCATCGCGAGCAACCACTTCGCCCTTGAGGGTTTTCTGGATCATATTGCGTAGCCGCGTCATATGATTACTCGCGTAGGGGTGCCCCTCGGCGTCCTGAATCCAGAAAATCGCGGTCACATAACCGTCCTTGGTGGTGTAACTGCGCGCATCGACAACATTCGCCCCAACAAGGGCCAAAGCTCCCACGAGACGGGAAAAAATTCCGGGATGATCGACCATACAGAAGCACGCTCGCGTGGCATCGCGAGTTACATCTAGGCTTAGGTCGATACCGACTTCGCTATCGTTGTGGTTCTTTAGAAGATTGGCGAATACGATGTGATCCGCAGACTGCACCCCTTGCCAATAGGGCTGGTAATGGCGCGAGGTTTCCTTGCGAATATCTTTTTTGTCCCAATCCGAAAGCGCGATGCGGAGCGCTTTTTTGGCGACCTCTTCTCGCGTGGATCGATTCACCTCTTCGAGTCCGTTCTCAAGCGCCATGGAGGTTTGCGCATAGAGATCGCGAATGAGCACGGCTTTCCAATTGTTCCATGTATTCGGCCCAACACCGCGAATATCACAAACCGTCAAAACGGTGAGAAGGTCGAGCCGTTTCTTGCTTTGGACCGATTTGGCGAACCCACGCACAGTACGGGGATCGGAAATGTCGCGTTTTTGGGCGATGTCTGACATCACCAGATGGTTGCGCACGAGCCATTCAACGGTTTTGCAATCGGCAGGTTTGAGACCAAGCCGTTCGGCCACTTTACGTGCGATCTTGGCCCCCAAAATCGAGTGGTCTTCGTCGCGACCTTTACCGATGTCATGCATGAGAAGGGCAACATAAAGAACTTTACGATCCACGCCCCCTTTCAGAATTCCGCTTGCCACGGGCAATTCTTCGATCAACTCTCCACGCTCAATTTTTGCAAGTGTTTTGATACATTGGATCGTGTGTTCGTCGACCGTGTAGTGATGATACATATTGAATTGCATCATTGCGACAATGACTTGAAACTCAGGGATAAAGGCCCCCAAAACGCCAATTTCATTCATCCGCCGCAGGGCGCGTTCCGGATTGCCATGTTTGAGCATAAGGTCGAGGAAAATTCGGCGGGCTTCTTTGTCGTTGCGCACCTCGTCATCAATTAAACCAAGGTTTGCATCAATCAACCGCATCGCTTGCGGGTGGAGCAGCATCCCTGTGCGCAGGGCTTCTTCAAATATCCGCAGGATATTAAGCTTGTTTTCAGCGAGTTCCATGTCGGGGGAAAATGTAAGCCGGTTTTGCTCAATTTCGAAGCCATCGCGGACTTTGCGTTTGCGGCGGAAAAAGCCTACGAGCCGAGGTTCTTTTTTAACCTGCGACGCTTCGAGCGACGTGAGGAAAATACGTGTCAATTCACCTACGCGGTTTGCGTGCCGGAAATAGTCTTGCATGAAAATTTCAACCGCCCGACGTCCGGCTTTGTCGACATACCCCATGCGGGCGGCAACCTCGACTTGCATGTCAAAACTCAGCGTGTCCATCGCGCGCCGCGAGATCAAGTGAAGGTGGCAACGAATGGCCCAAAGGAAAGATTCTGCACGTTCAAAGCTGTCATATTCATCTTGGTTGAACATGCCCAGTTCAACGAGCTCGGCGGTAGAATCCACACCATGTAGGTATTTCGCCACCCAAAACAGCGTTTGAAGGTCGCGAAGACCCCCTTTGCCTTCTTTGACGTTCGGCTCAACAACATAGCGCTGTCCGCCTTGTTTTTTGTGACGCCGGTCGCGTTCCTCAAGTTTTGCCTCCGTGAATTCCGGAGCAGTTCCTTTGAAGAGGTTCTTTTTTAAACTTTCGTCGAACTCCCCAAGCAAGGGTTCATAGCCTGCAATGAAGCGATGCTCCAAAAGAGCGGTGCGAATGGTGAAATCCTCGCGGCCCAGACGGATACAATCTTTGATCGTTCGACTGGCGTGGCCGACCTTGAAATGCAAATCCCAAAGAATATAGAGCATGCTTTCAATCACGCTCTCGGCCCAAGGTGTTATCTTGTAGGGTGTCAAAAACAACAGATCGACGTCCGAGTGCGGTGCCATTTCTGCGCGTCCATACCCGCCCACCGCCAGTAAGGCGAGGCGTTCGCCCTCGGTGGGGTTCGGGTTTGGATGAAGCAATTGCGTAGCGACCCCATGGGTCAAAATCACAATGCAATCGGTTAGGTAACTATAGGCGCTGGTGACGGGCTTCGCGTCAAATGGGCGAGCCAAAAACGCGGCTTCAATTGCTGCCGTTCCTTTGGAGCGAGCCTCCAAAAGAAACGCAACCGTGAGGGTGCGTTTCTCAGAGTTATCGCTGATCTCTTCAAGTTGTTTAAAAAGCGCCCTGCGTGATTCCTCAAGATTGAAGATGTCAGCAGGGTCACAGATCAGCTTTTTGGCAGGATATGTGATTGAGGCGTTTTTGTCGGCGGTACTAGAAACCAGAGCCGGAGAAGCTTCTTGGAGCGGGGTCAATGACGATTACCTGATTTTCTTGGACCTGCGCAATTGCGAGGCCACGTTGATTTGTTCCATCGGGGAGAAGGCGGAAGACACCGTTCACACCCACAAAACCGGAGGATTGTGTGAGGGCTGCCGAGGTGAGGGCATTGGAACTTCCGCTCTTAACCAGCGCCCCAATAGCCGCGATTCCATCATAGGCAAGGCCCGAGATCGGATGGGGAGGCTCGCCAAAGGCGGCTGAATATCGTGCGATATAACGGTTTGAAAGACCTGGATCGGGCAAGGCAAACCATGCTCCCTGAACTCCAGGGAGGGACAACGTCGCGGTTGGAATATCCCACCGCGTGAGGCCGATAAATTGGGTCGTTTCCGTGTTTATGCCATTTTCAGGAAGAAGTTGCGTCAGAAGCGGGAGTGCCCCTTCCGTCCCTGACGCGAACAAAATTGCGTCGGTCCCCGAATTGCGCGCTTGTGCGGCAATGTTAGGAATCGCATTGATCACGCCTTGCTGGCTCATCTCAAAGGAGGGCACGCCGGTGATCGTTGCGCCATTGCGGTTCGCGGCTTGCACCAAGGCGTCGCGGCCCGCTTCTTCTGAAACATTGTCGGCGCCGTGAACGATCATGACGTTCCGGCGGCCCTGATTTACACTATATGAAACGATGCGTTCGGCGGTATTTTGGAAGGTGTTGCCCAAAACAAAAACGTTTCCGCCTGCAATGGAAGGTTTATTTGAAAACGCGAGGATGTTTATGTTTTTGTTGGACAAAGCCAAGCCAACAGCATTGGCAGACTCACCGTATAGAGGCCCCAGAATGATCTGAGCGCCGTCATCCACTGCAGCCACGGCCACGGAGGCAGCCTTCTCGGCATTGCCCGAAGTACTATAAACTCTCAGATCGATTTGAACCCCTTCAAGGTCCGAAATCGCGAGGCGCGCGGCATTTTCAAGGGAGCGTGCAATGATGTTGTCGCCCGCACTCGCTGATTCTCCGGGAATCAGCAGAGCAACGCGCACAGGCTTCGACGTATTGATCGTCGGACCCGAACTTGTCGACGATGGCTGACACGCGGCCACAAAAAGCACAATAAATATGGGAAAAATAAGACTAAAACCCTTGCGGGCATTCTTTAAAAAAGCAAACATAAGTTGGTCTCGCTCCAAATTGCAAAAGTGTGCAAAGCAGTTTCCACGTTTGGAACGAACTTAAGCGCTTGCGCCTCATTAGTAAACGTCATGGAAGGCGCCAAATCATGAATTTTGAAACAAAGAAGCTCGCTGCTGGGCTGTATTTTGTCGCGACTCCGATTGGAACCGCGCGTGATATCACGTTGCGGGCGTTGGATGTCTTGGCGAATGCGGATGTGATCGCCGCAGAAGATACCCGTACCGCGCGCAAGTTGATGGACATTCACGGGGTGCCCTTGGGCGAACGGCAGCTTGTTGCGTACCATGATCACAACGGTGCCCAAGCGCGTCCACGCCTGATGCGGTATCTGGAGGAGGGGAAATCTGTGGCTTATGCCTCAGAAGCCGGAACGCCCCTTGTTGCGGACCCCGGATACGGTCTGTCGGTGGCCGCGATTGAAGCTGGATTTACAGTGACGTCAGCGCCTGGCCCTAGTGCGGTTGTTGCAGCCCTCACAATTGCGGGCCTTCCCACCGATCAGTTTCACTTCGCAGGCTTTTCCCCGAATACGCAAAAAGCGCGCCAAACCTATATGCAGTCTTTGGCGAAAATTGACGCCACGTTGGTTTTTTATGAATCCCCCAAACGGATTGCCGCAGCGCTGGCAGATCTTGCCCAAGTCCTAGGGGGCGCGCGAAGAGCCGCGGTTTGTCGCGAAATCACCAAGAAATTCGAAGAGGTGTCCCGTGGAACACTCGACGAACTTGCCGCCAGCTTTTCCGAGCGAAGCGTAAAGGGCGAGATTGTCGTCGTGGTCGATCGTGGTGCACAGGAAGAAATTTCCACGACGTCGATTGAAGACGCCTTGAAACAAGCCCTCGAGTCTCATTCGGTTAAAGATTCTGCAACTATTGTGTCCGAAGCTTTGAATATCCCACGTCGGGATGTGTATCAAACCGCGCTTGCCATGAACAAAGGTCGCTCTGAATGAACGGACAAATGAATTACCACGCGGGCTTTGCCGCCGAAGAGGCTGTCGCGCGGTCATATGTCCGTCGAGGGATGCAGATTGATAAAACAAGATGGCGAGGGGCCGCGGGCGAAATTGATCTTGTTGCTCGAAATGGGGACGGCGTCGTTTTTATCGAAGTGAAAAAGAGCAAGAGTTTCTCCGCTGCGGCGGAACGTCTCTCACGGCGGCAAATGCAGCGAATTTATCAAACAGCGTCCGAATTTCTCGCAGGGGAACCTAAAGGGCAAAACACGGATGTGCGATTTGACGTTGCCTTGGTGAATGGCGTTGGGGAAATCCGCATCTTGGAAAACGCATTCGGCCAGATGTAATCTCCCATTGAAAATACACCCTTGCTAGGCCATCTATTGGCCAACAAGGAGATTTCACATGGCACTTAAAATCGCGTTTCAAATGGACCCAATCGAGCATTTCGATATTTCTGGGGACAGTTCTTTTCGGCTTGCAGAAGAAGCGCAAGCGCGCGGGCATGAGTTGTTTTACTACACGCCGGACAAACTCGCCTACCAAGAGGGGAAAATCACAGCGCGGGGTTGGCCTCTCACAGTTCAGCGTGTCGTTGGCGATCATTATTCTTTGGGTGAAGAAACAGAAGTTGATCTTGCTGATTTCGATGTGGTCTGGTTGCGTCAGGACCCTCCGTTTGACATGGGCTACATCACAACAACGCATCTTTTGGATCGCCTCAAAGAGACCACCCTTGTGGTAAATGACCCGTTTTGGGTGCGGAATTATCCCGAAAAACTATTGGTTTTGGATTTTCCCGATTTGACTCCGCCAACCACAATCGCGCGCGACTTGGCCACGATACGCGCCTTTAAAGAGCGCCACAAAGATGTGATTCTTAAGCCGCTTTATGGAAATGGCGGGGCGGGCGTATTCCGGTTGGATGCAAATGATCGAAACTTGGCTTCCCTGCATGAGTTGTTTTCGGGCATTAATCGCGAGCCGCTGATCGTTCAAAAGTTTCTACCCGATGTTTCAAATGGCGATAAACGCGTGATTTTGGTTGATGGGGTTCCTGTTGGAGCCATCAACCGCGTTCCTGCGGCGGGAGAAACACGGTCGAATATGCATGTTGGTGGGCGCCCTGAGAAAATTGGACTTACGGAGCGCGATTTGGAAATCTGTGCGGCAATCGGCCCGTTGCTGCGCGAAAAAGGGCAGATTTTTGTGGGCATTGATATTATCGGCGATTACCTCACCGAAATTAACGTGACTTCGCCCACGGGCATTCTTGAGCTTGAAAAATTCAATGGTGGGAATGTTGCGGCTCAAGTTTGGGAAGCAATTGAGGCGAAGTGCTCTTAATGACGCCGTTGGGCAGGGAAACGATAACTGACAGCTTCGGAAACATGTTGTTTTTGAACGTTTTCCTGCTCGCCTAAATCCGCGATCGTACGCGCCACGCGTAATACGCGGTGGTATCCTCGCGCCGAAAGCCCAAATTTATCGGCAACTCTGGATAGCAACTCTTTGCTTTCGGTATCTAGGGCGGCGATCTTCTCAAGGATGTCGCCTTGGGCATCGGCATTTTGATACATCCCGTCAATTGTGCTGAACCGGTCGGCTTGAATTTCCCGTGCGGCACTTACACGTTCTGCAATGGCCGCGCTGCTCTCTCCATTTTGTGGCAAATCAAAATCCGAAAACGGAACCGGCGGGACTTCGATTTGCAAGTCGAACCGATCCATTAACGGGCCAGAAATTTTCCCGAGATAGTCTTGGCCACAAATAGGTGCGCGGCTGCAGGCTCGAGAGGGGTCAGGAAGATAGCCACATTTACATGGGTTCGCCGCGGCAATCAGCATGAACCGACATGGGTAGCGCACGTGTGCATTCGCCCGCGCCACCATGACTTCGCCCGCTTCGAGAGGTTGGCGCAAAGAATCCAAAACATTTCGATTATGCTCAGGGAATTCGTCCATGAACAGGACCCCGTTGTGCGCGAGGGAAATTTCGCCGGGCAAAGCGGTGCGGCCCCCGCCGACAATCGCCGCCATTGACGCTGTATGATGCGGGTCGCGGAAGGGGCGGTCGCGATGAAGGCCACCTCCCGAAAGCAAGCCCGCGACGGAATGCACCATTGACGTTTCGAGGACTTCGCGCGGAGTGAGAGGCGGTAAAATTCCGGGTAAACGGGCCGCCAACATCGATTTTCCCGATCCAGGCGTGCCAAGAAGCAACGTGTGGTGACGCCCTGCCGCTGCGATTTCCAGCGCGCGTTTGGCGCGTTCTTGGCCTTTGACATCCCGCATGTCTTTTAGAGCGGGGGTATGTGTGGATTGTCCGGGTTCTGCGGCCGTTAGGAGTGTTTTTCCCGTGAAATGCTGAACCAAAGCCGTAAGGTTTGTCGCGCCAAGGGCGCGGGTTGTACTGACCCATGCCGCCTCGGAGGCACATGAAATTGGACACAAAAGGTCTTTGTCTTCGGCCGCTGCTGTTAGGGCCGCAGGCAGGGAACCATTCACATAGGCAAGGGTGCCATCCAGTGAAAGTTCTCCAATCGAAACATAGTCTTGTGCTGTGTCTTGGGGGATAATATCCAGCGCGGCGAGGAGGGCGATTGCAATCGGGAGATCGTAATGCGGCCCTGATTTTGGCAGGTCAGCAGGCGTAAGATTAATGGTGATCCGCTTGGACGGCAGGGCCACAGACATCGCCGTAAGCGCCGCGCGAATCCGCTCTCCCGCTTCGGACACGGACTTTCCCGGAAGGCCGACAATTGAGAAAGCAGGCAGGCCAGGCGCAAGGGAGCATTGCACCTCGACCAGTCGCGCGTCGATACCTTCAAATGCAACTGTGTAAGTGCGCGCGACCATTTTATCCGCCTTAACAAGTGTTAACTCTCCTTTAGGACTACGATGATCATAGTTTACGAAGAGTTAACGCATGTTCGGATGCGACCTTTTAGTCCGCCAAAAGTGCCATAAATGCTGGCCATGCTGCGGGGTCTATAACCGTTTTATCGCGGCATAACGCATTGCAGAACCCAAAGATACGCCCCTCAATTTTTGCAAAATGGGTTACAGGTTTTCCAGAATAGGGGCACATGGCGTTTTCTGAGGGGCCGTGCTCAATGGTTTCGACGGCCAGCGATGAGGCATGTGGCCAATCCTGTAATGCAAAATCGCGCTTATAGAAGGGTTGATCAGGGCCATCGACCATGCCCATTGCTCGCCAGCGGCGAAAGGCAGGGTCACTCAAATGTGCATCGACATAGGCCTGTGCCGAGGGCGAAACTTTGAGGCCATAGCCCGCAATGCGCGCGGCAATTGGCGCATAGAACGCGTCGGCGGCGCTATATTCTCCACAGAGCCATGGTGTTTCGCTTAAGGTTTCCTCGCGGGCGCGATCCCAGATGACTTCAAGTCGGCGAAGGTCTTTTTCGACGGCCTCGGAGGGTACAAAATCACTATAGGAAACACGCATGTTCATCGGGCAAGCGTCGCGAAGCGCGCCAAATCCGGCGTGCATTTCCGCGGCTAAACTGCGCGCGATGGCGCGATGCGTTGGGTTGCTCGGCCATATCTTGGCTTCTGGGTGGCGGCTAGCGAGTTCTTCGGCAATGGTGAGGGACTCGGAAATAACCACGCCATCGGGCGTTTTCACCGTTGGCACTAGCCGCGCGGGCGCGAATTCTTTTAGCATCTTTGGGAAGGCGTCTGAATAGAGACGCGCGAACCGAGTTTGCACAGGAATGTTAAATTTTTCAAAGAGCAGCCATCCCCTGAGGGACCAACTGGAGTAGGCGCGATCGCCCAATGCAAGTAAATATGTCATGCCAAAACTGTAGCTAGAATTCCGCGGTTCACGAAGCGAATTAATCGAATAATTGGTATCACATAATTTGATTGATGCTGGTCGCCCGCCAGCCTTCGTCAAACGAAAGGCAACTCAGGGAAAGGTTGTCTATTTTCTGCGCAAAAACTTCGGTCGTGCTAACGCCGAGAGCGCGTTGGACCTGACAGAGGATGGCTCCAAAATGGGCGACGATGATGATGTCGGGTTCTGGACGCGCCAGAAGCCGGTCTGCGGCAGCATCGACACGTTGGCGTAAATCATTCCAGCTTTCTCCCGCAGGGGCGGTACTTTCACCGGGGTGGTCCCAAAAGAGTTTGAGCGCGTCAGGATCTCGCGCGTTGGCCTGATCAAACGTGAGGTTTTCCCAGTCTCCGAAATGAATTTCGCGCAGGTCTGGATCGGGCTCAAGGAGCGGCCGCGTCTGTGAAAGCATCTTGGCTGTGCCAATTGCGCGCTGCAACGTGGATGAAATAATTGGTGCTTGTGTGGGAAGAGTCATGGAAAGGCGCGCGAAGGCTGCTTGGTCTGACAGGTCCGCTGGAATGTCGCTCCAGCCAACCATCGATTTTGCATGCGTCGGCGCGTGACGCACCCACCAAAGACGCTTCATGTGACCTCCGGCATGGTGCCTTTAAGTGTGAGTGGCAGGCCCGCGACGACCAAAGCCGCGTAATCTGACTGCGCCGCAAGCTGTTGATTTAAACGCCCTTGGGCCTCGCGAAATCTCCTCGAAAGTGCCTCAGCGGGCACGATTCCTGCGCCGACCTCGTTGCTGACAATAACAACAGGAACGGCACAAGATTTGAGCGCAAAGAGGAGGTTATCCAGTGCTTCCTCTACGTTTCTGTCCGCTAGAAGCAGGTTAGAAAGCCAAAGAGTCGCGCAGTCGAAAAGGATTGCCGACTCTGGCTGCGCCTCCAAGAAAACGGGCGCAATATCCATCGGCCGCTCTATGGTGTCCCAGCCCTCGCCTCGCATGATTTGATGGCGCGATATCTTGTTTTCCATTTCGGAATCAAAGGATTGCGCCGTCGCGAGATAGGTTCGTGTGCCCGCGTGCACAGCGAAAAGACTTTCGGCATAGGCCGACTTCCCTGAGGCAGCCCCTCCCAAAATAAAGCTCAATTTAGGCAGCATAACAATTTCCCCTATTCCTAGAATGGGTCTAGCAAACTAATTGGCGTAGGTTAAGGGTGGCAATTGGAGCGTTTGCGCAATAGCAATAAGGTAAGTTGAGTAAAAGGGCCGATCATGCTTGCACAAAAACGGGTTCTCTTAATTATTGGCGGCGGTATTGCGGCTTATAAGTCTTTGGATTTAATCCGAAAGCTCCGTGAGCGCGGAGCGTCGGTGACCGCTGTCCTCACCAAGTCGGCCGCGGAATTTGTGACGCCACTTTCCATATCCGCCTTGTCGGGTAATAAGGTTTATCAAGATTTGTTTAACCTTACCGATGAAGCGGAAATGGGACACATTGAGCTTTCCCGTGCGTCAGATTTGATTGTTGTCGCACCAGCCACAGCGGACTTGATGGCCAAAACCGCGACAGGAATTGCCAATGATCTCGCGAGCACGCTCCTTTTGGCGACGGATACAGATGTTCTATACGCGCCCTCAATGAACGTTCGGATGTGGGATCATCCCGCCACTCAGCGCAATATTGCGCAAGTTATTGCGGATGGCGGCACTGTGGTTGGCCCCAACGAGGGCGATATGGCGTGCGGAGAATTTGGGTTTGGCCGTATGGCAGAGCCACTTGAAATTGTCGCTGCTATCGAAGCAAAATTGGCCGTTGGCCCCCTAAAGGGGAAGCGTATTCTTGTGACTTCGGGGCCCACGCATGAGCCCATTGATCCTGTGCGCTATATTGCCAACCGCTCGTCCGGTGCGCAAGGAACGGCAATTGCCGCAGCGTTGCTCCAACTGGGGGCCGATGTTGTATTTGTGACAGGTCCAGGGGATATAGCGCCTCCTGCGGGCGTGGAAGTTGTAAAAGTGCAATCCGCTCGCGAGATGATGGCCGCGGTTCAGCGCGTCCTTCCCGTGGATGCTGCGGTCTTTGCGGCGGCGGTTGCGGATTGGCATGTTGAAAACGCGCGCCACTCCAAAATGAAGAAAACCAAAGATGGAATGCCTGACCTCAAATTTGCGGAAAATCCCGATATTTTGGCGACGGTTTGTGCGAGCGTTAAGCGACCCCGATTGGTCGTTGGCTTCGCCGCAGAAACCGATGACGTTGTCGCAAACGCTACGGCCAAACGTTTGCGCAAGGGATGTGATTGGATACTCGCCAACGATGTTTCGCCCGAAACGGGCATTATGGGTGGCAGTGAAAATGCAGTAACCTTTGTGACGGAGGAGGGCGCGCAGGCTTGGCCGCGTATGAGCAAAACCGAAGTCGCCAAGAAACTGGCTGGATTGATCGCACAGACATTAAATTCATAAAATGCGAGTGTTTTGAAAATGGAACAGACCAGAATTTCCCTGAAATTTGTCGAGGGCGCGGATCAGGCCATAGCTTTACCAAGTTATGAAACCAGCGGTTCTGCTGGGGCGGATGTGCGGGCTAATTTCCCTGCCGAACAGCGTGACGGGCTTGTGCTGCGCCCTAATCAACGGGCTCTGATACCGGCAGGTTTTTCCATGGAGATTCCTGAGGGTTTTGAAGTTCAAATTAGGCCACGCTCAGGACTTGCGCTCAAACACGGGATCACGCTTTTAAACACTCCGGGGACGATTGATTCGGATTATCGCGGTCCGTTAGGCCTGATTGTCGTAAACTTTGGCGACACGGATTACCTTATTTCTCACGGAGACCGGATTGCTCAAATGGTTGTGGCTCCCGTGATTCAAGCGTCGTTTTCCCTAACAGAAACCCTTTCGAAAACCAAGCGTGGGGCTGGTGGTTTCGGCTCAACGGGAAAGCGTGACGGATGATCTTTCCGCTCTTTCTAATGGCGGCAATTTGGTTCGGGGGTGGCTATTTGAAGGCACCGCGCAGCCTACGTGGATTGTTGATATTCTGTATATACGTGGTCGGCTTACTGGCCCATTTTGCCTTGCCGGAAGGAAATGCAATGCGCGGATATTTTGGCCAGGTTTGGGGGGAATGGGCGCTTGTTGGAATGCTCATCGGTAGTGTTTTTGGTTTTCAAAGGTGGATTCTCTGGTTGCGGCACAAAGTGGCGGAAAATGCGGAAACCTTGGGCCCTAACGCGATATTTCGGGATGTTGAAATTGATCGATATTCCCGCCACATCTTTCTGCGCGAGATCGGCGGCGCTGGGCAAAAACGCCTAAGAGACGCGAAGGTTTTGGTTATTGGCGCTGGCGGATTGGGAGCGCCTGTTTTGCAATATTTGGCGGCGGCTGGGGTGGGGACAATTGGAATTGTCGACGATGACGTTGTGGATAATTCAAACCTTCAACGCCAAGTGATCCACAAAGACGCCAGCATTGATATGCCCAAGGTCTTTTCCGCTGAGCAAGAGCTTCGTGCGCAAAACCCTTTCGTGGAAATTCGACCATATTTCAGACGTTTAGATCGAGAAGGCGCTGTCGAATTATTTGCGGAATACGATGTGATTATGGACGGCACGGACAATTTTGAGACTCGGTATATGGTGAATGAGGTCGCAGTTCTTCTTCGGAAGCCCCTTATTTCGGCGGCTATGACGCAATGGGAAGGCCAGATTTCAATCTATGATCCTGCGCGTGGTGGCCCTTGCTATCAATGCGTTTTTCCCGAAATCCCGGCGCCGGGTTTGGTCCCCAACTGTGCAGAGGCAGGAGTCGTAGGACCGTTGCCGGGCATCATTGGTTCCCTGATGGCGCTAGAAGCCGTAAAGGAAATTACTGGTGCCGGCGAGGGGTTGCGAGGGCAGTTGTTGATGTATGATGGGCTTTATGCGCAAGCGCGCAAAATTTCTGTAAAACGACGCGAAGATTGTCCGATTTGCGGTGAAAATTCACATTGAAAGGGTGGTGATCCGCGGCCTTCGTGACTAGCTTATGGTCAAAGGAGACATTCTATGACCAACCCGTTACTCGCTGCTTGGGACACACCCTTCAAGCTTCCACCTTTTGCTGAAATATCTGATGACGATTTTGAGCCAGCGGTTCGGGAGGCCATGGCGCAAGCGCGGGCCGCGATTGCGGCGATTTCTGAGAATTCAGACGCGCCGACTTTCGCCAACACGATAGATACGCTTGAGCAGGCGGATGAAAACCTTGGCCGTGTTTTAAGTGTTTTCTATAACCTCGCGGGGGCTGATAGTTCTGAAACACGCGAAAAATTACAGCGCGTATTTTCCCCGCTATTGGCAGAGTATTCCAGCGATATCAGTATGAACGCGGCCTTGTTCGCGCGGATAGACTCCGTGTGGAATAATCGTAAATCCTTTGATTTAACTGACGAGCAGTTGCGTGTTTTGGAACTTACTCGCCGTGGATTTGTACGGTCTGGCGCACAGCTATCGGGCGACGCACGCGACCAACATCGCGCAGTGAAGGCGCGCCTTGCGGTTTTGGGGACGGAGTTTTCACAGAACCTTTTGGCCGACGAGCGCGACTGGTTTCTGCCGCTATCAGACGATGATTTGGCGGGATTGCCCGAATTTGTGGTCGCCACAGCGCGGGCCGCAGGCGTTGAAAAAAAGGCCAACGGACCTGTCGTAACCCTTTCACGCTCGCTGATCGTGCCTTTCCTGCAGTTCTCGGAACGTCGAGATTTGCGCCAACTCGCCTATGAAGCTTGGGTTGCGCGGGGCGCGAATGGCGGAAAGACGGATAATCGTAAAATCACAAGCGAGACGCTCAAACTGCGCGAAACGCGGGCACAATTGTTGGGTTATGACAATTTCGCAGCCTATAAGCTTGAAACGGAAATGGCGAAAATACCAGAAGCCGTGCGAGAATTATTGATGTCGGTCTGGGATAAGGCCAAACCCGCCGCAGAGGCAGACGCGGCTATTCTTGAGAGCATGATGCTTAAGGATGGCGTGAATGGCCCGCTTGAGGCTTGGGATTGGCGCTATTATTCGGAAAAACGTCGTTTGGCGGAGCATGATTTGGATGAGGCGGAATTAAAACCCTATTTCCAACTGGACCGGATGATTGAGGCGTCGTTTGATTGCGCGTATCGACTGTTTGGGCTTGAGGCTAAACCATTGAACGTTCCACTCTATCATCCCGATTGCCGTGCGTGGGAAATAAGCCGGAATGGCGTGCATGTGGCGGTGTTCATTGGGGATTATTTTGCTCGAGGTTCTAAACGGTCCGGCGCGTGGTGTTCGGCGATGCGCAGTCAGAAAAAACTGGGCGGGGAAGTACGCCCGATTGTGGTGAATGTGTGTAATTTTGCCAAACCTTCGGCGGGCGAGCCTGCGCTTTTGTCCTATGATGATGCGCGGACTCTTTTCCATGAATTTGGCCACGCGCTGCACCAAATGTTATCGGATGTGACCTACGAAAGCGTTTCGGGAACCTCCGTTTCGCGCGACTTTGTTGAGTTGCCGAGCCAGTTGTTCGAGCATTGGCTTGAAGTACCCGAAGTTTTGGAAAAACACGCGCTTCATGCGGTGACGGGCGCGCCCATTCCGCGTGCGTTACTTGACCGACTGTTGGCGGCACAGACCTACAATATGGGGTTCTCGACCGTGGAATATGTGGCATCGGCCCTCGTAGATTTGGACTTCCACAACGGGGATGCTCCGGTGGACACAATGGCGCGTCAGGATGAGATTTTGGCCAGTATTGGCATGCCGCATGCCATTCGAATGCGCCATGCGACGCCCGGGTTTGCGCATGTGTTTTCCGGTGACGGATATTCTAGTGCCTATTACAGTTACATGTGGTCCGAAGTTATGGATGCGGATGCGTTTTTGGCCTTTGAGGAAGCGGGAGACCCCTTTGATTCAGAAACAGCTAAGCGGTTGGAGAAATTCATTCTTTCCACAGGTGGGTCGCAGGATTCAGAAGAGTTGTATCTTCAATTCAGGGGCCGGATGCCAAAGGTCGATGCCCTTTTGAAGGGGCGTGGATTAGTCTGAAAACAGTCCGTTTAATCGCGAATTTCACCCACTCCGACGCCCCAATAATTCGACTTTGGAGCCCACCCTTTGTAGCCATCTGCATTGAGTTCGCACCAGTCGGGATTACAGTCTTGAAGGCGGGCAATTACGCCCGCTTTTAATTCCGCCGTCGGAAGGGCGTTGTCTTTGGGATGGCTGAGAAGTTTGGTCAGGTCTTTGGTGATCACCACGGTGCGCACCCCCGAAAGCAGGGTGAAATGCACCCAGCCCCCAACGCCGTCCATGTCCCGCACGCGGCGCCAATGTCCGAATTCGGCGGTAATTTCCAGCGGCATGTTGCGGTGCTTATAAACCCAGTCAATTCGGTGAGTCAGGCTGGGCCCACGGCGCACATTGGCCTCCAAGGCTTTCATCGATACGAATCGCGGAATTGGTAGATTTGTGACGGCCCCGCGTGTTTCGGCAAAAGACGACGGCGTCATGGACGCAAAAAGGAGCACCGACAGGAGGGCCCGAACAAAGTTTTTGGAACGCATTTTGCGATTGCCTGACTTATTTTCTGCTTCTGTGCGTCGAGTTCTTGTGCCCGATCGTCAACTCGGCCACCATAGTCTTGAGAGCTGGAAAAGAAAAGAAAAGGGAGCGCACCATGCCCGCTAAACGTCTAAGTGTTGTCGTAACGCGACGGTTGCCTGCAGTTGTCGAAGCACGCCTCAAGGAGCTTTTTGAGACAACATTGCGGGTCGATGATACCCCGATGAGTCGCGAGGAACTCTTGGCGGCGATGCAGCATGCGGATGTTTTGGTGCCCACGGTTACCGACAAGATTGACGCCGCGATGCTGGCAACGGCTGGCGCGCAGTTGCGCCTCATTGCGAACTACGGCGCAGGGGTTGATCATATTGATGTCGCTACGGCGCGTCAGCGCGGAATCCTTGTTTCCAACACGCCCGGTGTGGTTTCCGAAGACACTGCCGACATTGCGATGATGCTCATTCTTGCCGTTACGCGCCGAATCCCCGAGGGGCTTCGTGTGATGCAGGAAGGCGGTTGGCGCGGATGGACACCGACGGCGATGTTGGGCGGACGGATTGCGGGCAAGAAGCTGGGGATATTGGGCATGGGGCAAAATGGCCGTGCGGTTGCGCGGCGTGCGGCAGCCTTTGGAATGGAGATACATTACAACAATCGCAAACGGTTGCATCCCGAGGTCGAAGCCGAGCTTGGCGCGACATGGTGGGAGAGTTTGGACCAGATGGTTGCGCGCGTTGATGTCCTTTCGATCAATTGTCCGCATACGCCCAGCACGTTTCATTTGATGAATGCGCGGCGGTTGAAATTAATGAAACCGACGGCGGTGATCGTCAATACGTCCCGTGGTGAAGTGATCGACGAGAACGCTTTGACGCGGATGTTGCGTGCGGGCGAGATTGCGGGGGCGGGCCTTGATGTGTTTGAGGACGGAGCGAACATTAACCCTCGTTTGCGCGCCCTCGATAACGTCGCTTTGTTGCCGCATGTTGGATCGGCGACGCGGGAGGGGCGGATCGAAATGGGCGAGAAAGTTATGATTAATATCAAAACATTTGCCGACGGTCATCGCCCACCGGACCTCGTTGTGCCCAATATTTTCTAGCGCCCGTCTGTTGATTTAGCATAAGATACCGTTGGTCGTGGTGAGCGGCTAGGGGGTTGCCGTGCTTCGCGCCAGCGAACGCCAATTTGATTGAATACCCCTTTTACCACCGAGATTTATGCCGGATACTATGACCGCTCCTTTATAATAGGGACGCAATGTCGGCAATTTTTAGCCGTTGGACACGCTTCTCCAAAGGCAATTGATCTGCGTCAATCGAACTTTGGTGTTCCGTGAAATCTTACCTAACGTTTCTGTCACGTTCTTTTGGTAAGCGAGAGGTGAAACCGATGGACTACAAATATATTCAACCACACATCCAAAAGCTACAATCGGGCAACAGGGATCCTCATCCATTGGCGAGGGACCTCGCGCCCGAGTTGCCAAGCCAGCTTAGCGAATATGTTGATATCCTTGGGCCTTTCCCAAAGCAAAGCCTTGAGGCCCTAACCGACCTCGGGTTGTCTGACGCCGAGATCGCGCGTTACCACATGATCCCTCGGCGCTGTGTTTCGGAGCTTCGCACAATCTGGCATATTCACGGTCACGCCTAATTGCCGACCTAATAGCGGCCACGCAGTACAGTGCGCGGCCTGGTAATTCATGGTGCAGCTCCTTTATGCGGTGTGATCGCGGGTCTGCGCTTACGATTTGGCGGTACCGGAATGCCCGATAGGGTGACGAGATCAGGTTTTCGTTTTTTTCTGACAAGGGGCGAAAGCGTTTGGTCTGGGCGCAAATAAAGATAGTCGCGGGTAAGTGGGACCGCGTCAATTTTACGGGACAGTTGAAACTGATATACCGCTTGATACCCATGCCGAAATGTCTGTTCGCTGGCGGCGAGGTAGAAGCGCCACATCCGCACAAATTGGTCATCATAAATGTTGCGAGCCACGTCTTGGTTTTGGATGAAACGGTCGTACCATTGGCGCAAAGTATAGGCATAGTGCAGGCGCCAGCACTCAATGTCTGTGGCCCATAGCTGTGCCTTTTCGACTGCCGCCATTGTCTCCGAGACCGAAGGAACATAGCCGCCGGGGAAAATATGTTTGGCAATCCAGGGGTTTGTGTCCTTTGACGCGCGGGACCAACCGATTGTGTGTACCAAGGCGATCCCCTCTGGGGATAGGAGGTTGCGAAGAGTGGTGAAATACTCGTCGAAGTGGCGCAAACCAACGTGCTCAAACATTCCAACAGAGACGATCCTGTCAAAATACTCATCGATATTGCGATAGTCGCACAGGCGGATATCAACGCGATCCGAAAGCCCTGCCTGTTTTGCGCGCTCCGTTGCAAAGGCGTGCTGTTCTTTGGACAGTGTGATGCCAACAACATTTGCGCCATAATCCTGCGCCAAGGTCATCGCCATCCCACCCCAGCCACAACCGATATCCAAAACGCGCATGCCCGGTTCGATCAGTAACTTGCGGGCGATGTGGTTAATTTTTTGCGCTTGCGCTTGCTCCAATGTGTCGGAGGGATCCTTGAAATAGGCGCAGGAATACTGGCGGCTTTCGTCGAGAAAGAGATCATAAAGTTGCCCTGAAAGGTCATAGTGGTGCGCTACATTGCGGCGCGCCTGTGGCACCATATTATTCTGTTTCAAACCACGCAAAATTGCCCGCATTTTTATCACAGGCTTTTGCCACCAAACGCGATTCGCCCCAGCGGGATCGACGTTAAGAACAAGCATCGCCAAAAAGGATTGTAAGTCGTCGCCATCAATTGTTAGCGACCCATTCGTATAAGCTTCCCCAAGGGCCAATTCAGGGCTGAGGGCCAACTTGCGGACCGTGGCCATGCTGTGAATGCACACCAAAATGGGTTTGCCAGTCGCATCGCCATAGATGCGTTTCTCGCCATCGGGCATCACAATATGTAGCGATCCATTCTGCAACAATGGTTGCAGCATCTGGTCAAATGAATGTTTCCAAAACCAATCCATTTCGGGGCACCTTTGTTAAAAAATCAACGACTTGAAAGGCAGATCGCATGGTAGGCTTTGCTCCCCGCTTGGCGGTTTGAGTATACGAAGGCCTTTCCAAAATGTAGCATCCGCGCCACCGTCAGAATTGATACAAATCAACTCTGGCAGTCGTAAAAACGGACTCGCTCTTCGGGCTAGGCTGCCAAATCGCAAAACGGGGAGCATAGCTAAGTTCATTGAACCCCAAAGTTTTGCCTCGGCTAATAAATGCTGATCCAGCGCCAGATTGATTTGCCTCAACTGTGGCACCATTTTTTCGCCGACAACGGAGGAGAAAGGTGCCGTGCGCCGGAGGGATTCATCTGGATTGCGCCATAATCGCACCGCCGATAGGCCCGCTGATCCTCCTCAAGAATTACTTCTGTCTCGATGTCAGAAAACCTGTATCCAAAGGAAATCGCGAAAATGGCCACGAATCCACACTTCACCCCTTCTCCTTTACAGGTACCCGATAGCCACAAAGGGTGTGACGTCATGATTTTTCTGGAGGATGCACACGTGGAGACCTCCGCGCTGTTCCATGCCCAAAAGGTCGCGAATGCGTTTTCTGGCAAAGTCGTACTTGTGCATATTATGGCGGATCCTCACGACGGGAAGGGCCCGATTGACCCCGTGGATTGGAATATCAAAAAGCAAAAAATCATGAAGGATCTTGCTGAACGCGCCCGCCCCTTTGCAGGGGAGGATGGGCCAGAATGCGAAGTAAAACTGCTCGAAGGGCAGTGTATCGGCCAAGTTTCCGATTTTGTGGACCATCGGCAGGGGGGCATCGCCGCCGCACTGCGGTCAACGGATGGTCTTGGCTGGCAATCGAGTGATACCGCTTGTGGTGTTTTGCTGTCGCAAAGTGCGGCAATTCTTATGATCCCTGCCCGCGCGAAAGGGGGGCAAGACAGGCGCTATCGCCGAATTCTGGTGCCCCTAGATGGATCGGTCCGCGCAGAGGCCGCCCTCCCGAAGGCTGTTTTGTTGGCTAAAGCGGAAAACGCCGAACTTTTGTTGTGTTATGTCGTCCCGAGCGTGGGTTTGACCGCGTTTGGCGTCAAAGATAAAAAGTCTGAAAAATTGCATGAAATGGTGGCAATCAAGAATGAGCAGGCAGGTAAAAGACACCTAGGTAGCATCAAGAAAAGCCTCGCACACAACGGTCTGAAAGTATCCACAAGCATTGTTCACGTCGGTGATGTACGGCGCGCCATCCTGAGTTTTGTGTCCGAGAAGGCCGTTGATTTTCTGGTCATGGCGACGCACGGACAAAGCGGACACGGCGATGTTGCCACCGGAGATGTCGCCCGTTTCATTTTGGACAGAGCGGAAATTCCGGTGTTGATGGTGCGCCACAAACACAGTCGAGATAATGTCCATGCGTTCAACACGGTGTCGTCCAAGGGGGTGCGGCAACCTGTGGGTACGGACGGATGAATGCCGCCGAAAAAGCGTCACCTGGTATTAATCGCCCCCCGATAAACTATGCGATTGATGCGGGGCCTCCGGTGCTGCTCGATAGTTATCGGGCGTTGCCCCGTCTGTCTGACTGGTTTGAGCAGGTCCGAACGTATTGCGCCGATCCTGCCGCCAATCATGAACGGGCGGCCGAATGGCTTTTGGATAATGACTATCAGGTCAAGCGGGCGTTGCTGCGGTTGCAAGAGGGTATGCCCCCCGATTTTTACCTCAGACTCCCCGCAATGGATGGCACAAACGGCGCAAGGATTCCGCGCGTTTTTGCGGTATCAAATGCGGTTTATGACGAGCTGACCCCCCAAATTATTTTTACAGATCTGGTGCGCTATATTGATGCTTTTCAAATGACGACGCCGCTCACCAATGCTGAGGTGTGGGCGATACCGTCGATGCTTCGCCTTGTGTGTATTGAACGGTTGATCCATGCGATCGGTGCGATGAACGCTGAGTTGTTGCTGGGCGTCGACCTAAGCGAGCAAACATTGGCCACGCCCGTGGCGCGACCCGTTGATCAGATAGCACGGGTGATTGCCAATCTGGTTACCATCGACACGATCAAGTGGGCGGATTTCGTTGATGAGGTGAGTTGTATCGAGGCGGAACTGTCCAAGGACCCCGCGCATATTTATGCGCAAATGACCTTCGAAACCCGCGATAGTTATCGCAAAACCGTTGAGCGGTTGGGGAGGCGCACCAACGCCTCCGAGTCCGAAATCGCGCGCAAGGCGGTGGTGTTGTCCCAGAAAGAAAGCCAAGACTCGCTGCGGCATCATGTTGGCTATTGGCTCATAGGGGACGGGTTGCACGCGTTGGAAGCTGCAGTTGAGTATCGCCCGCCCCTCATTTCTGCATTTCAGCGCCAATTGTCCGGATTTAGGGGCGCGCTCTATGCTTTGGGGCTCTCGCTGCTTGTGGTGGCCGCCTTAATGGTGTCCGTCGTCTATTTGTGGGTCAATGATGCAACGTGGGGTCAATGGATTATCGGTGTCGCGGCAACGTTGTTGCCCGCCACAATCCCAAGCGTGTGGGTCGGGCATTGGCTTATCACCCGTCTGAGCCGCCCCAAGCCGCTCCCTGAACTGGATTTTTCAAAAGCCATTCCCTCAGAATTTTCCACGGCCATCGTGCTTCCTGTAATTGTCGCGTCTGAGGCCGAGGTCGAGGGGATTGCCGAAAAGCTGGAGATATTGCGCCTCGCCAATCCCGATCCGGCCCTCACCTTTGTGGTGCTGTCCGATCCGGTCGACGCGCCGACACAAACAATGCCCGACGACCCCCTGATCGAAATCGCATTTCAAAGCCGGATCGCGGCGCTCAATCTTCGGTATGGAAAACAGGGCAAAGCCCCTTTCATTTTGCTGCACAGGGCACGTCAGCACAATCCATCCGAAGGCTGCTGGATGGCGTGGGAACGCAAGCGCGGCAAGCTTGAGGAGTTTAACCGCTTCGTGTTGGGGGAGGGTGTTGATGCTTTCAACGTGGTTGCCGGTCCCGTCGAAAGCCTGCGCGGTCTGCGCTATGCGATCACGCTGGACGCAGACACCCAATTACCACCAGGCACCACATCGCGTCTCATTGGAATTATTGCCCACCCCCTCAACCGAGCCGTCATTGATCCGCAAAGCGGGCGCGTGACCAAAGGCTATGCCATCTTGCAACCTCGGATCGAAATCCTCCCTAAACTTGAGAAAAACACGCATTTTAGTCACCTTTATGGTGGAGATACCGCCGTTGATATTTATAGCCGTGCGGTGTCGAATGTGTATCAAGACCTGTTTGGAACCGGCATTTACGTCGGCAAAGGGATTTATGACATTGCGGTCCTGCATCGCAGCACAGCGGGGCGGATTCCTCAAAATTCCATTCTCAGTCACGACCTTTTTGAGGGGCTGCACGCGCGCGCGGCGTTGGTGAGTAATTTGGTTTTGTATGAAGACATGCCCGCGACTTATCCGGAATTTGCGCAGCGTCAGCACCGTTGGATGCGGGGGGATTGGCAGCTTGTCCCTTGGCTCGGGCGCCGCGTACCTGATGCGCAGGGAGGACGTATGCGCACGACGTTGACGGCGCTGGATCGTTGGAAAATGGTTGATAATTTACGCCGAAGTCTGACGTCGCCCGCGTTGTTGTTGCTCTTTTTGGGGGCGTGGCTGGTCTTGCCGGGTAGTGCGTTGGTTTGGACCGTTTTGGTTATTGCGGCCCCGGGTAGCTATCTGGCCGGAGAATTATTCGCCATCGCAACAGGGGGAATCCGGCGGGGGGCGCTGGGCACCGCGATCCATAAAATCAAGACCACGGGTGGGCGCTGGTTTTTTACGATCACGTTTCTGGTCAGCGACACCTTGATCTCGCTTGATGCAATTTTTCGCACTCTTTGGCGGCTCTATGTGACGGGCAAAAAACGGCTTGAATGGACCTCGGCGGCGCATGTGTCCAGCAGGCTTTATGGCCAAAGTATTCGGCGGGCCTCTTGGAACCTGATGTGGCCCTCTTCGGCGCTTGCGGCGGTTTTGGCGGGACATCTAGCCCTCAATAATCCTAGTGGTTTCTGGTCTGCGATACCGGTTCTGATCCTATGGTTACTTGCACCAGAAATCTCTGTGTGGACCGCACGCCCGCGGTATTTCCGCACCCAGTCCCTAAAGGCCACCCAACGTGCCTTCCTGACGTTGGTCGCACGGCGCACATGGCATTTCTTTGAGACCTTTGTTGGGCCAGACGACAATTGGTTGCCCCCTGATAACTATCAATTTGGCGACAAAGAAGAGATCGCGCATCGCACCTCGCCCACCAATATCGGCATGTTTCTGACCTCCGCTTTGGCGGCACGTGATCTAAATTTTATCACCGTCAGCGATTTCGTGGCCCGCAGTCGCAACACCCTCGACACGCTGGAGCGGATGACGCGGTATCGCGGGCATCTGCTGAATTGGTACAACACCCAAACCCTTGCCCCCCTTGAGCCGCAATATGTTTCGACCGTCGATAGCGGAAATCTTGCGGTTGCGTTAATCGCCCTGAAACAAGGCTGTCTGGACCTTGTGGCGCGCCCAGCATTTGAGAGCAGTAGTTTTGGCTCTCTTGAAACAACCCTCGACCTTTTGTGCGGGGCCCTCCGCGAGGTGCCAGACGTAAATGAGCGCGCGCTGCGCGATACTGAGCGGGCCATCCGGCGCCTGATAGCCCAGACCGCTTCATCTCCGCTGGTTTGGAAAACCATCCTCGACACGCTCGGTGACCCGCTCTGGCAGGAATTGGAAACGACTGTGCGCGATACGATCGAGGACGCGACTGATTTGCCCCAAACGCAAGTGAGCGAAATTACGACGTGGCTCGAACGGTTCCACCACGACTTGCACGCGATTGCGCGCGATATCGACACCTTCCTGCCGTGGCTTTCGTTGCTTGCCGAAGTGCCCGCGAAAATTAGACCCAGTGCACAGGAAGTGGCGGAGATGATGTACCCCTCAAAAGGGCAAAATGGGAAACCGCATGCACCAAAGGCCCTGTCCGATCTCTTGGAGGCGTGGCGATCGGCGCACCCGAATGTTGACCCCAAGACCCAAGCGTGGCTCGATCAGATGCAGCAGGCTATTCACGCGGGGCTTGCGCAGGAAAACGCGTTGCACGCCGCGTTGGGGGATTTGGCCCAAAAGGCTGGCGAGATGGCCTACGGCATGGATTTCACATTTCTGTATGACTCTGCGTCGCGCCTTTTTTTCATTGGCTACAATCACAGTCTCGGAAAAATGGACAGCAGCCACTACGACCTTTTGGCGACCGAAGCCCGCTTGGCCAGTTATTTCGCCATTGCCAAACATGATGCCCCTATTGAGCATTGGTTTGCGTTCACGCGGCCCATCACCCGCCTTCAGGGAAAACCGTCCATTCTGTCGTGGAACGGGTCGATGTTTGAATACCTCATGCCGCCGCTTTTTTTGCCCAGCTACCGCGATACTCTATTGGGAGAAAGCGAGTTGACGGCCGTTGAATTTCAGCGGGAGTATGCGCGGGCGCGCGGCGTGCCGTGGGGGATATCGGAATCCGCTTTTGGTATCACTGATGCACAGGGCACGTACCAATATCGTGCGTTCGGGGTTCCGGGATTGGGTATTCGCAGGGGTCTGACCGAGGACCTTGTGGTGGCACCATACGGCTCGGCTTTAGCGTTGTGTGGATGGCCGCAAGCGGCGGCTGAAAACTTGCGCGCGCTTTCAAAACTCGGGGTGCTAACCCGATATGGCTTCATCGAAGCTTTGGATTACACACCGGATCGCGCCCCTCGAAATGCCGATTTTGTACCCGTGGAAACCTTTATGGCGCACCATCAGGGGATGGTACAGGTGGCTATCGTCAATGCGCTGCGGGACGATATTATGGTGAAACGGTTCCTGCAGGAAAAAGCGGTTAAATCCATGGATCTTCTCCTGCAGGAACGCGTGCCATGGGATGAACCCTTGGAACGTGGCCGCGCGGATGAAGGTTGGACTCATAAAGCCGATGTGCCGTCTGCACCAGACCTTGCCCCATGGCTGCCGTCGCCGGACTTTGTTGTTCCGCAGGTGCATCTATTGGGCAACGGGCGCATGGCGTCGTTGATCACTGATAAAGGGGGAGGAGGGCTTAGCTGGGGCGAAACTGCCCTGACACGCTGGCGCGCGGATTCTACCCGCACAGCAACCGGAATGTGGTGTTACCTTGAGGATGCCGATCGCGCAGAAATCTGGTCGCTTGGCGCCGCCCCGTCGGGCCATACCACAGCGGAAACCAAAGTTGTTTTCCACCAGCACATGGTTGAATTCCTGCGCCGGCACGCGGGTATCGTTGCGCGTATGGACGTGACCGTTGCGCCATATGATGACGTGGAAATTCGGCGTGTGACGTTGGTGAATGAGGGGGACAAGGATCGAACGATCAACCTGACAACCTACGCTGAGGTGGTTTTGGCGCCCCCACTGGAAGACGAGCGCCACCCAGCTTTCAGCAAACTCTTTGTAAAAAGCACCTATTTTCCAAAGGAGCAGGCCTTGTTTTTCAAACGCCGTCCGCGCCGCCCCGAAGCCCGCCCCCCCGCCTTGCTGCACAAGTTGATTAGCACCGATCCTGACCTCAAAGTCGCGGCATGGGAAACCGACCGCCGCCGATTTCTGGGCCGCAATCAGAGGGAACAGACGCCGCAAGGGTTGCGCGAGGGATTAAGTGGAACCACAGGGTGGACGCTTGATCCGGTATTGGCCCTTCAAGTGCGTGTGCGCCTGAAGCCCATGGAGACAAAGGAGTTGACCTTCCTCACCGTCGCAGGGACGTCCCGTAAGGATGTGGTGCAAGTGGCGAAACGCTATCCCGTGATCGCGATTGAACGCACGTTCCGCGACGCTTTGTTTGAAACGGCGCGCGCGGTTCACAAGCTGGGGATTGAACCTGCGCATTTGCCGGAGTTGCAATTGCTGTCCTCGTTGCTGGTGCATGCCCACCAGACATTCCGCGCACCACCGCCGCAGGACACAGAGGTTTGGAAGGGGCAATCAGACCTTTGGCGGTTTGCGATTTCGGGTGATCTTCCGATCCTTCTCCTTGAGATTTCACACCCCGAAGAGTCAGCGCTTTTGGATGTTTTATTACGGGGGCATCGCCTTTGGCACGATCTTGGGTTGCACGTTGATTTCGTAATTCTGCGCGACGCGACAACGAGTTACGAAGAGCCGCTGCGGGAGAAGGTTTTGTCGATCCTGAGCGATACCAATGCGACGAGCCTGTTGGGGATGCGCGGCGGAGTTCATTTGCTTGCGGCGGACCAACTGGAAGCTGGGCTTCGACGCGGCATGGAAGCGGCTGCGCATGTGGTGCTGCGCGATCAAAACAAATCTCTCGGTGAGTTGCTGGATCGCGCCTTGAACGTTGGAAATCCTTCGCCGCCTTTCGAACCCGTTCCAGCCCCAGAATACAAACCCGTATCCGCGATCCCTAGGCCGAAAAACCTGTTGTTTGACAACACATATGGTGGGTTTGATCCCGATAACAGTGACTACGTGATCCATCTTTCCCCCGAAATGCACACTCCAGCGCCTTGGTGTAACGTTTTGGCTAACGACGATTTTGGCTGCCTTACGAGCGAAGCAGGACTGGGCGCAACTTGGGCCATTAACAGCGGCGAGCATCGCCTCACGCCTTGGTCCAACGATCCAGTGGCGGATGTCCCGTGTGAAGTGGTTTACCTTCGAGATGAGGCAAACAGTGATGTTTGGACCACGACGCCCATGCCGATGGGGATGGATGCGACGTGTCAAATTCGACATGGCGCAGGGTTTACGCAGTGGCGCCAAAACAGTCACGGGTTGGCGCAAAAGGTGTCGGTTTTTGTGCCGGTCGACGGTTCGGTCAAGCTTGTGCGATTGCACCTTAACAACAAGTCCGGCCAAGCGCGCCGTATCTCGGCGACCTATTACGCGGAATGGTTGCTCGGCGCCCTCGACAGCGTTGCGCGCCCGCATGTCTCCAGCCGGTACGATCCAGCCCTAAAGGCCATTATCGGGCGTAATCGATGGAATGCGGAATTCGGCGCACGTGTTGCATTCCTGACGGCTTCGTTAGGCCCCCACAGTGTGACGGGGTCACGCAGTGATTTTCTGGGCCACGAAGGCGATGTGTTTAACCCAGACGGTTTGCGGCGCTGGGATTTAGGCGGGCGTTTTGTACACGGAGGTGACGCCTGTGGCGCGTATCAGGTGCATCTTGATATCCCCGCAGGGGCGCAGGCCGAGGTTGTTTTTGCCTTGGGGGAGGTCGCCAATCAAGCCGCCTTGGCCCAAGCGGTGGAGCGCTGGCAAGACCCAACCGAGGTCGAAAACGCGTGGCGCGCATTACAAGACACTTGGGTTAAAAGGTTGGGGAGTGTTCAGGTGAAAACCCCTGATCCCGCGTTTGATTTGATGGTGAACAGGTGGTTGCCTTATCAAAACCGAAGCTGTCGAATTATGGCGCGCGCGGGGTTCTATCAAGCTGGCGGAGCCTACGGTTTCCGCGATCAATTGCAGGACGTACTCGCCCTGTTACTCAGCGAACCCCAACGCGTGCGTCAGCATATTTTATTGGCGGCACGCTACCAGTTTGAAGAGGGCGATGTCTTGCATTGGTGGCACCCACCCGAGGGGCGGGGGGTGCGGACACATTGTTCGGACGACTATCTCTGGTTGGTCTATGTCACCGCGCGTTATGTTGCCGCGACAGGGGATATGGCCATTTTGGATGTCAAAATTCCGTTTTTGAGCGCGCCGGAGTTGAGATCCGAAGAGCATGATCGCTATGCCCTGTTTGAGCACGGCGAGATAGGAACGTTGTATGAGCATTGCGCCCGCGCACTGGACCGGATGATGGAGACAGGAGCCCATGGCTTGCCGTTAATGGGAACGGGCGACTGGAATGATGGCATGGACCGGATTGGCGACGAGGGGCGTGGCGAAAGTGTTTGGTTGGCGTGGTTTCAAATCGCCACCGTGACCGCGTTTGCTCCTGTGGCCCAGAAAACAGGGCGGGAAGAGGACGTTGCTCGCTGGCGTGTGCATACCAGCCATTTGGAAAACGCGCTGTCCACGCAGGCATGGGATGGAGATTGGTATCGACGCGCTTTTGATGATGAGGGTTTGCCTTGGGGGGCGTCCGAAAATGAGGAATGTCGGATTGATTTGATTGCTCAAGCGTGGTCGGTTTTATCAGGTCTCCCTGCGGATGCGCGAGCGCTCAAGGCGTTGACTTCGGCAGGTGAGAACCTTGTCGATGTCCAAAACCGGCTTATCCGCCTGCTTACCCCACCCTTTGACAAAACCGACCGTGATCCGGGATATATTCGCGCCTATCCACCGGGTATTCGTGAGAACGGGGGGCAATACACGCATGCGGCAGTCTGGCTTGGCGTGGCCTATGTAGCGATCAACGAGGGCGACCTCGCACATCAGGTTTTTGACATTATCAACCCCATTCGACGCGCCACAAACCAGCAAGCGGCAGACCTCTATCAGCGCGAGCCCTATGTGCTGGCGGGGGATGTGTCGGGCGTGGGCGCTCAAACTGGGCAGGGAGGTTGGTCTTGGTACACGGGCGCCGCGGGGTGGACATTCCAACTTGGGGTCGAAGGTATTTTGGGCATGCGACCTGAACGGGGGGCTGTGAGAATGGACCCTTGTCTGCCGACGGCATGGGCGCACGCCGAAGTCGTGCTCGACTGCGGAAATGGCCGCCTTGAAGTGGTCATCGAGAATCCCGATCACCTCGCCCATGGTCAAGGGTTGCTCTGTGTAGACGGCAGCGACACGATATACTCGACGGTGACCTATCCGGGAAAGGGACAAACACGAAAAGTTGTCAATACCATGAAATAAAGCCCCCAAGGGAGCGCATCCGTGTTTTCTTGTCGATTTTCAGGGGCCCCTAAATAACGTGGCGGCCCAGAATAGACTTTCTAGGCCGCCAGTAAAGACCGATGAAGGGCGCGGTGTCAGGGCAGGGACGGGGGGGCGGCCTCCATGGTCTAACTGGGGTGTTGATTAATCCGGAACTGGTTCGAAATACGGGTCGCTTTGGGGACAGACCACGCCTTGACGTGCCCTTGAAAAATGGCTGTGGTCATAACGTCCAAGTTGTTGTTTATTCAGTCGGCGTAAAAACAGTTTGTTTTTAACTAGCGTGTAATTAGGGAGATAATGGCACAAAGGCGGGAGAAGCGATTGATTTGCATCAATCTCTGTGCGTCATCTGGATTCCGCTTCACAAAGATAAAACGCGTCGCAGGCAGCCTCCCGCCCTCGAATGACGCGCTTTCCTTTTAGAGGGCCGCGATGCTCGGTGACCACAGTACATTGCCCTTGGGCGCGTTTTTCTTGTTCGAAATAAACCACAACCCAATCGCGCGTCCGTTGGAAATTTTGTGCCGCTGGTGTGTTGGAAAAGATGGCGGTCAAATGCCATTTGTTGCGCTCAGTATGGAGAATTGGGAGGTTTAACGACCCCGAAGCGTGAATCCGACGTGACGAAAGCGTCGGCATTTGGTCGATAGCCGCTCTGTAGGCGCGATCAATCTCAAAGATATCAACAACGGAGGGCTGTTTTTCAAGCGCCTTGTGCAGCGTCGGCCGACGCCGAGAGAGGATTTCAGTTAACGCATGTGAAATGGCATTTACCCGCCGCTCGCCTACGCCTTTAAGCGCCAAGAGGCGACCGTCAATAGTGGCCTTTTCCAGATCCTCAAGCGTATCAATGTTCAGTTGGGAATGGATGGATTTCGCAAGTCGTCGGCCAATCAAAGGGATCGTTTGAAAGAGCTTTTCTGGGCCATGGTTCCCGCGCAACCTATCTATTAAGTTAAGATTTCCAGTTTCGTGCAGCTCGGCAATCGCTTTTGCGACGGGAGGAGCAATGTTGGGAAGCCGATCCGGACTAGCCCTCTCCATAATAGATTGAAGAGGTTGCGCTAAGTCCGCGACATAATGTGCGGCCTCGCGATAGGCCCGCACGCGAAACAGCGATGCGCATTGTTGATCCAGCAAATCGGCGACCTCGTTGAGCCGCGCGGCAACAAAACGATTTTTGTTCAAAGTCTCGCTTAAGTGATCCTGTCGTTGGATGAATGCAGACATTTAGGCGGCCTCTCTTTTGCCGATGATACCATTAGGCGCGGTGTGGCGTATGGGCGGGTACGTTCAAATTGTTGTGGGTTTAAGAGTAACGAAAGGATCAGAATGCCGATTGATATGTCTCAACCGGGGCGATTAATTCTCGGGCTTGGAATTGCCTCAGAATCGATTGAGTGCCCCTGTCTTTGATTCCCGCGGAAAAGCGCGCGTATCGCCTTGGCGCGTCGAGATTCAAAAAAAGAGTGGTGCGTGTGCAGGCATCTAGACGATTTGGTTGACTCAAATCAATTCGACCGCGTCAAAATAGGGCAGTTAAATAAGGTGCTTCAATCAAGGGAGGGGAATCCATTTTGGTTTGAAGGGGATTTGGATTGAACTGGGGTGATCGGGAAAGCGGGATTAGGGAAAACGTGTTTCGGGCCAAGGGACGTTCGAACCGAAATCAACTTTTCATACAGTAACCACACAGAAAACCTGCGGCGTTTTCCATTGTTTGCACGTTGGTGGTTTTGATATGTGCCCATGAATCCAACAATTTGACAGATGTAGGAGCTTGCGGCTTTACGCGCAAGTCTGGGGGAAATCTCGCGTACGATCGATAGCAATGTTTTCAGAAATATTATTTTTTGCGTGTCGAGCGACATTTCTAAATGTTCAAAAAGTGGAATGTATTGTGAAAAAATTAGTTCTAAACACGTCTGATACACTCGAACGTATTTACGATTCGGCGCTTCGAAACACGCTCTTAGAAACGATTTTGGAAGTCGTTTCTCATTTCTTGCCAGGGACGGCGGTTGTGTTGTTCGGACAGGATACTGTGCGCCTGCCGGGAAATTTCATGTTGCACAAGGGGCTGGCGACGAATGCTGTCGTGGCGTCGATGGCGAACTTGGCGGTTGATAATCCGTGGTTTGAGCGCCAGTGGCACCAACGGCTCGGAGAGATATACCAAGACGGTGAACTCATGTCGCGAGAGGAGCAAATCGCTTCACGTGGATTGACCATATGGAATGCGACAATGGGGGCAATGGTCCACGCGTCAGGGATCGTTCTTCATCGACAGCGCACCCGACAACTGGTTTTGGAAATTCGGTTTCCAGAAACAACAGACGCGAAATCACGGCGCGACGCGACGGTCCTGCTGGAAGCTTTAGGTCCGCATCTCGTGCGGGCGGCAAAAATTATGTACCTCAAAAGCCGCTTTCCGTTGAGCACACAAATGGCCAATGATGTACTTGAGCTGTTTCCTTTTCCGGTTCTGATTGTTGACACGGAATGCCGTGTTCGCAGCATGAATGAGCGCGCCGAACTTTTGGCCAACAGGATGGATACATTTTTCATTAGTGCCGACAGCATCTTTCATGCCACCAATTTGGACGCCGAGTTGGAGTTTCGAGCCATGGTGAACCGGATGGGAGCTGGGGTTCAGCACAGCACCGAACTGTTTTCCCTGCCCAATGCCGAAAAGTCACAACAGATCTTTCTTTCGTTGACCAAACTCGGAGCGAACTCGACGCAGCGCCTAAACTCGCGTAACGTGTATGAAAAGCAAGGTGCTCGCTTGGCTCTGATTATTCAGGACACAACGGAGGCGCTTAAACTAAGTCACAGCGCACTTTGGAATGCATTCAAACTGACCAATGCCGAAGCCGAATTGGCCTCGCTGTTGTTGGAGGGGTGCACAATCGGGGACTGTGCGCAAAAGCAGAGTTTGGCGAAACAAACGCTGCGCAATCACCTCGGTTCTATAATGAAGAAAACCAAGACGAACCGGCAACCACAACTCGTTGCGTTATTGACTCGATTGGCACTCACGACGACACTCTAGAGGTAGATAGCCTCTCGCAGGCGTCACTTTGGGTCCATCGCATTACGGGGGGCCTTGGTGATGGCATGTGACCTGATACTGTAGGAGTGATCGTTGAAATCCCAATTTTTCGTCCTCGCGATGATGTGTTTTGGCTCCACGGCCCATTCTCAAACCTTTGATCAAGACCTCCTGAGTCCCTTTTCAGCCCTTGGAAGCGGCGTGACGTTTGGGTTTGCGGATATGTCCCAATCGGACGAATTCAACGTGACGGGCCCCAGTGTAGGGTTCGGACTTGCTGCTAAAATCGACAGTGACGACGTTGCTCCGTTTTATTTGGAGTGGAGTGGATCGTGGGCGTGGGGGTCGAATTTCACGTCTAGCACCGAAATGCAGGGATCCGATGCCTACGTTTACGCGCCCAGAAGAAGCCCCGTGGGCACAATCGACCTCTCCACCGAGATCAGTGCCACTGGCCCCACCGCGGCGGCGACGGTGCAAATCACAGATAATTCAGGGGATACGGCGTCCATTTTCAGTTCTGCATTTTCGCCTTTCGGAACCGGAAACTCAGTGGCGCAGTTTGCCACAACGATGACGGATGCGGGCGGTATTTATGCGGCATTAACCACAGACGGCGAGGCGATTACCGCCACGTCCTATGGGGGAATGTTTGACTCGACGGGCGTTTCGTTCATGGGGTCGGGCAATGAAAGCAACACCACGACCATCACAACCACGGTTGAAGACAATATCAAATTTTCCAATCAGGTGCTTTACCTGAGTAAGCGTTTTTCACTGGATGAGAACTGGATTTTGTCGCCCAAAATCGGGCCGAACTATCGTAGTTTTGATCGCAGCAATACAACGCGCACGACCATTAATATTGACGGAAATCGCGGATCGGATTCCTCCATTCCGACGGTAACAATGGAAGATAACTGGAAGCTAAACGGGAAATACTATGGTGCCGTTTTGGGGGCGGGCCTCACGCGAAAAATAAACGACGCTTGGAGCATCAATTTTGGGGCGGAAGCCGGACTGACAAAGTTCAATGCCAAATCTGAAACGATGGAGCTGGTGAATTTCGCGGGGTCTGCTTCGGCCATTCCCGGCGAGCGCAAATCCTTGAATGGCACCGCACGCGTTGGTCGGATTACGGGCGCATTAACCCATGTTGCCGAGAACGGCGCGATTATCGTTTTTGGTGGTTATTTGGATTACATGTCGGATGTACCGTATTTACAATTTGAAACGGTTGGCAGTCCCAACATAACCACGGCGGGATCATCCGTTGGCTTGTCAGGGAACGGCGATACCTATCGCACACATTCCATCCAAAAAAAGAAGATGATCGGTTCGGGTCTCAATCTGAGTTTTGTTTTTCTCTTTTAACGTCCCTTAAAACGCTGAAAGCCCGTCCTGATTATCACAGTCCGGGCTAGTCTAGCGCGGTGTCGCAGGCGGCCTCGTTTCCGCCTGAGCGAACCGATAGTCGCGCCAGATAGCGATCTCCGGCCAAGGCATTGACGATGACCATTCCGACAATCTTTCGCTCGTCCGGTGCGACGTCAAACAAGCCACTTTGCGCGATGTTGGAGCGGCCACTTACTCCCTGTTTTGTAACGACAAAACTGTAACTCCCCGCGGCCTTGTCCCCCGACCAAACCACGCCACGGAGTTGAAGATTCTGCGACACCGTTTTGGTAGTTATCTCACAGTGGAGTTTCCCAGAGGAACTCTCTGTCTGTACCTCTCCCAAGGCCGATTTTTCTGTTTGGCTCATGGCGTTTGCCCTTTGTATCATGCAAAGTGTCGATACGCCGATAACCAAAAAAAGAACCAGCGCCTTGTGCCACGAAGGGTGACGAGCGCCGTTAATATCCAAAACTGATACGGGCATCTTCTCTGCTCCCCTTTTTGCGGGATAATTTGGTTCCTGGGTTAACGAGGCGCAACGATTTGTGCACTGTAATTCGCTCGCCCAGGTAACTCATAACTTGTCCGCCGGTTGAAGTTTTACCGACGCGGCCTACCGATCACCTCGTTTGAATGCACCAAATGCCTAGAGAAATGATCAAATTGACCCGCTAGTTGTTGATTCCGAATTCTAGCGTCGTCGTTGCGCCACCACTCCCCCATGTTTGAGAGTACGTAGAAAACGAACCGGAATATTGTGGTGCGGAGAATTGAAAACTTCCGTACCCCTGATAATTCCCAGTCTGGTCTACGCTTCTGCTAAAATCATTCCCAACTTGGGCGATAGATGCTGTGTTCCAGCGTCCGTTCTGACCAATGGCCGCACTGTTATTATTTCCAACCTGAGTTGTGTGAGCGTCATTGTCACCAGTTTGCGTTGTTGTGGCTTCGTTGTTGTCTCCGGTCTGATTTGTGTCTGACGTGTTTTGTCCAAATACGGAGAGTGGGGCGCTTATCAGCGCCGCAGTGATAAAGATCCTGAGCATCGTCAATCCTCCCTTTTTTTCAAAGAAATAAAATTTGTGGTTAGCCTGACTTGAACAGTTCTCTTTAGAAAGCCTGGCTACCTAAGAAAAAAATTTCAAAGAGATCCGATTCGGCATGGCAAACGTGTTTGTATAGGGTCACACGGGGCGGCATTTTTAATGCCGCCCCTGCATTTTAACGGTTAGTGTGGCGAAACGCCGTCCACTTGAACAGTCAGGGAGCCGTTGCCGACACCAACTTGATTGGTGTTGGAATAGTGGCCCGTGCCAAACTGGCCGGTTCCCGCAGCATTTAGGTGACCAGCTTGAGTCGTAACCGAGCCGTTGAATGCACCGTCTTGCAATGTGCCAGAAAAGTTTCCGGAACCGTTTTGACCAGTGAAGCTGCCATTGGCGAGACCGTACTGACCTGTCATCGCGAGGTTAGACCCAGCCTGCATTGTGGTTTGGCTGTTGAACCAACCGCCCTGATCGACGATTGACACGTTTTGGGCGTAAGCTGCGCCTGACAGAAGTGCGGAAACAGCGACGGTTGCAAAAATCTTTTTCATAATTTCCTCCATAGAGTTGATAATTAAGGTGTTGAACTTGGTATGCGTTGCGGGTTCCTCCCCGATCTGCCTCATAAATTTAGCTTGAAAAACGGCGGGAATCCCGTTGGAAAGTGCCGCGAAAATCTACATTTTTTCTATATAATTCAAATGCCTATACTTCGACTTAGCCAATTGTCCCTGCTTGGAACCAATTGCGGAGGAAATGGCGAAAACGGCTGGTCAAACAAGCAAACGGTCCACAAAACTTACGTGTCTACCGCGCGGTCAGCATTTTGGGGCAAAATTGGATTTTTGTACCCATCAGCTAGTATAAACGTACTGGGTTTTTCGTTCGAAATGACCCGAACCACGCGCGTAAAAACCCTCTAGCAAGGGAGCGACAAAACTACCGGGTTCGAAACTGGCCCTTTGTAAGAATCATATCCCAGTGCCTTCAAGGATGACTACCGACCCTCTGCGCCTCTGATTGGGATTACTCACCGGGGATGGTCATAGACAGCCAACGGAAAAACCCGTTCCGTTGGTCCAAAGATGAAACGGAGATGATGGAAGTGCTGATGGCAGGAAAGAGTGTGATTGGGAGGTTGGGGAGGAAGCCCGAAGCAAATAAGCTAAACGACTTTGACCGCGCTTCACACTGGCTTAGGCCTTGTGACATATCTGCGAACGCGCCGCCGCTCCCCTACTGAACGGCCAATTAAGGAGGCAGGCCTCTTGCGAGCGTGTATGTCAAAGACCCAACATTGGGGTTCACCCAAGATTTGCGCAATGAGTGCAGGTCTTTTCACGGCGATTGGTGCTCAGAATATGAATTGGGTTTTTCGAGGGGTCATCCCTTTTTGAGGGTCATTGCCAGTCGCATTGTCGCGGCAAGGACCGCCTGCGCCAAAATGGGGGATCGGCCCGTGGTCATCGGTGCCTCGCCCTGCGGATCATTTTCGCGCAATGTGCAGGTCCAATGGCCGTCTTTGTCATTCGTTGGTCCCTGGAAGTTTATGGACCAGTCGGGAAAGGCGTCATCCGCGATACGCATCGCCTCGTCCGTGGTTCCAATGCGTTCTGCTAGCCTAATATCCGTGTCAACGGCGTCCGGTAAAAGATAGGCCATCCCATGCGCCACACCATCGAAATCGGCTACGGTGAGATCGGTTTGCGTCTCAAGTTCCTTGATGAGAATGTCTAATTCAGGGTCTTTCATCGGTGGATCGCCTTTCGTGCGCGGGTTGCATCAATGGCTCAGGAGGACGGCACAATCTTGTTGTTCAATTAGGGTTTTCGTCGTACCGCCCAAAATCTCCTCGCGCAGGCGCGAATGGTCGTAGGCCCCCATGACAATCAGGTCTGCCCCTGCTTCTTTGGCCCGTTTGAGAAGAACGGTTCCGACGGGTTCCCCGCCGCTTGGATATTGCATGATGGTAATATTGCACCCTTGGTGGCTGAGCCAACGCGCGACGTCAGAGCCGGGGTTTTCACCGTCGCGCAACTGATTAGTCATCGGATCGAAAATCGCGACGGTCACGTTCTTGGCTGCCCGCAGGATCGGGAGGGCAGTCCGAATGGCGCGCGCAGCGGGAAGCCCAACTTTCCACGCGACGAAAACTGTTTCGGGTTGCAAGGAGGACGCTTTCCCTGTCCCATTGAGCAATACACCCGTTGGCGCTTGAAAAAGGGTAACACGGAGCAACCCCTTAAAGAGATCGCTGTCCTGTCGTAATTCATTGGCAAAAACCATCAGGTCGCAAGCCATCGCCCGACGGGCTACGGTGTCGGGCAATGTGACCGCTTCGCCGCTCACTATACTCACATCCGCACTCACCCCTTGTGTCGCGAGGTACTCTTCAATCTGTAGGCGCGTTTGGTCCAGTTCGGCATTCGTTTTGTCGACTTCGCCATGCCAATCATAGGCGATGGATTGTCCGCTAAACGCTCCAACCTCATAGGTATAAAGGGGAATTGGCGGAACCGCTCCCAACACCAACACACTCAGATGCAGGTTATGCTCCCTTGCGGGGTCGGTGAGCGGTTTGAGATCGACAGACGAGGCCGACCTACCAACCACCACGAGGAGTGTGGCGTTTTTCATGGTGGCATTCCTTATATTCGGATTGCTTTTATCATGCCGCTTCACAGGATTGAGGCGTTGATCTAAATCAACTGTTACAGGCTTGATCATACTTGGAAAATGGCCGCCCTTTCGCTTTATGCGGCAATGATATTTTCAAGATGTTTGGATAGGTCTTTGGGCGCGACTTTTGTAAGGTCTTTGTCCACCGCCCCCATTACCGTTTCTTTGATGGTGTCTGGCAAGGCTGCACGTAATAACCCGAGCATATGCGGCGCTGCTACAAGGATCAGCCGATCAAAACTCCGGTCGCGATACCCATGGGCCAGTTGGGCGGCAATGAAGGTTGCAAATTTGGCCTGCGCCAAGGCCGCAGGATCGCGACGGGTTTTTGCCGCATTAGCATGCCCGTGGCTGCTGTGGCCCATACCCGCTGCGTCACTATATTCTAGGGGCGGATCGGCGTGCCATGTCTTGCCAGCCTCACTGACAAACCCTTTTCCCGGGCCGTTGTTTTTCATAACATGCGCGATCTCAGCATTTGCAAGAACGGCCCAAGTCACGACGGGTTTCATGGCAGGTCTCCTACTCCTCATTTCCCTTTCACCATATCGCTGCGGAGGTTTCCGTTTATGACATGGATCAACCGTCGTTTCGATCTGGGGCGTGGAGTGGCGGCGATGGTCCTAGTCTTTAGACGTACTGTTGGGGCGCGCCTTTACGGCCATCTCTCCGCTCATTTCGATCAGTTTCCCAGTCTCGACTTGATATTGGTCAAAAGCTTTTTGCATAAATTGCGCCTGTAAGCGCTGGGCTTCGGAAATTGATTTGCAGTGCAACAAAGCATGCTGCGTTTGCACATCCTCTTTGATGCGTTCGGCCACAAAAGAAGTGATCTCATTCCCTAAACTGGCGAGGTTTTCGAACCATGCCGTTCCCATCCAGCTGATGGGGGTCAGCGGCCTAAAGGCAGCAAGCGGATCGAAGGCGTCTGGTGTTTTTTTCGAGGTTTCGGTCTTGCGGTCCATTTTGGTCTCCTTCGGGTTTTGTTGCGAGCAAATGCAGAATATAGCGATATTGGGTTTTCGTCTTGATCAGTGTCAAATCTCCTGCAAAAACCTATGGGTTTGGTTTAAGGACTGCCCGCCAAATTTGGGCGCAGTTCAAAAGAAACCTGTTTTTTCAAATCTCTTGTATCAGTTCATTCCTCGCGCGTATTGGTGCAGAAAGTTCAAAGTTTTGATCTCGCTCAATTGCGGCACTGAAAAACCTGCGCAAACTGCGAGGCGAAAATCAGCGCGCTCATGTGGACAATGGGCGGGGAAGAAAACAGATGCAAAACGGATTGAGAACTCTGCAGGGCCAGAAAACGTCGATGAGTGTTCTCGTCGGATTTAGCGCGCTTTCAGGCTCGCCACTGAACGCATGCGCCCGAAAAACGATGGCCAATTGGTTGAGATCCATTGTGCGATCGAGGTCGAGAGGGCGCGCGCATGTGGGGTAAGGGTGTTAAGATTACAAGCATCGATGGCTTTGATATCAAAGTGGATGCAAGCTGGCTTCTTATTGCGACATTGATCGTTTGGAGCCTTGCGACTGGCTATTTTCCAAGCAAACTTCCCTTGGCGGACCCATCAACACTTGTGGGTCTGGCAGTGATCGCAATGCTGGGGCTGTTTGGCTCCTTGATCCTTCATGAACTCGCTCACGCGGTTGTCGCAAGACGCTTTGGCCTTAATATACACGGGATTACGCTTTTTTTGTTCGGAGGGGTCGCCGAATTGCAAACCGAGCCAACGGATGGTCGGAGTGAATTTTGGATCGCGATTGCTGGTCCCATCGCGAGTCTGTGTATCGCCTTGGGGTTCTGGGGAGGCGCTCAATTTTTGACTGTTGTTGGATTTCCTGAGGCGGCGCAGTTGGTTTTCCAGTATCTGGCGACCGTCAACCTCGTCCTCGCGATCTTTAACTTACTGCCCGCATTTCCGATGGATGGCGGACGTGTGTACCGCGCTTGGCTTTGGACACGCTCAGGCAATCTGTTGGCGGCGACCCGATATGCCACAACGGTTTCGGCCGTTTTTGCCTATATGTTTATGATGCTTGGTTTTTATGCGGCTTTCTCAGGTGATTTGGCTGTGGGTCTCTGGCCGATCCTGATCGGGCTTTTCTTGCTGGCAACATCGCGCGCGGCCCTTGCGCGGCTTGAAACCGAGATTGCACTGGGCGCGCGGACGGTCGAAGATTTGATGACCCGCGCCCCTTGGACGGCGCGGCCCTATCAAACATTGTCGGAGGTGGTGGATAGCGTCTTTTTGGAACACGGAATCATCTTTGCGCCCGTTATCGAGAACAACACCCTTCTTGGTTATGTAGATCTTCAGTTGGTTCAGCGTATTGATCGCGAAAACTGGGCCAACACAACGGTGGAAGATGTGATCGAAAGTACCAGAGAAGAAAACACCGTTTTACCCGAGATGCAGGGGCGCGACTTAATGGAGCGGATCCTGAAAACGGGTCGCCGCAAATTCCTTGTTGCAGGCGAATATGGCCTTGTTGGTGTGATTACGCTTTCCGATTTACTCGCTTATTTGCGTGTTTCGCAAGAAATTGGCTAGTAAGCTAGGTGGTCTCGTGGCAGATTTGTTAAATGCTTATTCATTGGTTTATTAACAGTAAGCTTGTCGGGGGTACCCCAGTTTGACAATAGATGACCACGCCTTGCTGCTTGCGACGCTGGACGCAGCGGTTGATGCAATCATTGTATCCGACCGCAAAGGTGTCATTTTGCGCCTCAACAAAGCAGCGGCAGAAATGTTCGGCTGGCCTATAGACAAACTGATCGGCCAAAACGCCCGCATCCTTGTTCCCGGCGGCACGGCGGCACGGCATGAAGATTTTATTACCACCTATCTCCAGACTGCCAAAAAGGAGATCACTGGCTCTGGCCGCGACGTTGAAGGGCTGCGCGCGAACGGAACCGTTTTCCCACTACATGTTTCCATTGGAAAGGCCGATATCCAAGGTGATGTCGCTTTCGTTGCAATCGTGCATGATTTGACCCGCCGAAAGGCGACCGAAGAGGCCTTGGCGCGGTCGCAACGCATGGAAGCCATCGGCCAAATGACGGGAGGTATTGCGCATGATTTCAACAACCTTCTTACGGTCGTGATCGGCAATCTTGAACTGCTCCAAATGAAGTCAGAAAATGAGGAAGGCTTGGCGTTGATTTCGGATGCACTAGAGGCCGCTGAACTGGGGGCGGACCTTACGTCTCGGTTGATGGTGGTTTCGCGCAAAAGTGCCCTGACCTGCGAAGTGATCGCGATGAACGATGTCGTCAAACACTCCATGGCAATCCTGAAAAGGACCATCACTGCCCGCATCAATATCCAAGCAGATTTGGCAGAAAATCTATGGCCCACGGTCGCCGATAAGACACAATTTCAGACTGCGATTTTGAATTTGGCCCTCAATGCGCGCGACGCGCTGTCCGAGGGGGGGCGGATTCATATCGACACGCGGAATGTTACGCTGGACGATACTTATTTGGCGCAGGAAATCGGTGTGAAAATTGGCAACTACATCCGCTTGTCTGTCAGTGATAACGGCGAGGGTATGTCGCGCGAAACGCAACGCCATGCTATTGATCCGTTCTTTACGACTAAGCCCGTTGGCAAAGGGACGGGCATGGGACTCTCGCTCGTTTATGGCTTTGTGAAGCAATCGGGTGGGCATCTGACGATCTATAGTGAGGTCAAAAAAGGCACGACAATCAACCTTTACTTTCCTGCGTTGATTGGGGCGGATGAGCTAAAAACTCTGACAGAAACCGTTGATCATAAATTTCAAAATATTGGAGCGGGTCGACGTGTGCTTGTGGTTGAGGATGATCCGCGTGTGCTGCGTTTGTCCCAAACACGTCTTTTGGCGCTTGATTTTGAATGTATTACCGCGACTTCGGGTGATATCGCGTGGGATATTTTACAGGCCCGAGACGATATTGATCTGGTTTTTACAGACCTTGTTATGCCCGGGAAACTGTCGGGATATGACCTTGCTAAAAACGTCACAAAACACAGGCCTGATGTGCATGTGATGGTAACGTCTGGTTTCTCGGAAGGCGTGTTATTGGGGGGGCGGGTTCGTGAAGAATTTAAAATTCTACGCAAACCCTATCGTCAAGCCGAGCTAGTCGAAGCACTTCAGGCGGTACTGGACAACGACTAACTCTTACCTGTGGGAGTTTCCGTTAGAGTATAGCCAATTCCGCGCACTGTTTTTATGAGGAGTGGAGTGGCGGGGTCGCGCTCGATTTTCTTACGCAAACGCGCAACTTGGTTGTCAATCGTGCGATCAAGGGGCGCCCATTGTGGCCCGTCAATGAGGTCCATCAGGCGATCCCGCGATAGAGGACGTTTTGGGTGGTTCAAAAAGGCGACGAGGAGTTTGAAATCGGCCGTTGTTAGATCGCAGATTTCGCCATCTCGGTCTTTTAGGATCATATGATCAAGGTCAACGGTCAAACCGTCAAGGTTGAGCGGCGCGGTGCTTGATGACGCGCCCGGTTCTGGTGTCAAATGACTTGGAACCTGCCCATCAGAACGGCGCAAAACGGAGCGCACGCGAGCCAAGACTTCCCTGACATGAAAAGGTTTAGCCAGGTAGTCGTCGGCGCCAACCTCTAGCCCGACAATGCGGTCGATCACATCATCTTTGCCCGTCACCATAATGATTGGAACGTTGTGCGAGCGGCGAATGTCGCGCGCAATATCCAACCCGTCATCTGCGCCAAGGTTCAGATCCAGCGTCATTAAATCGGGGGTACTCTTTAAGAAAGCGTCCCGAACGCCGTCGCTGTCGCTCGCCTCGCGCACAGAATATCCACCCTCTTCGAGGCAACGTCGAAGAAGTGCACGAACTTTAGGGTCATCATCAACAACGAGGATATTTTTTGAAATCACAGAGAACGCCCTATAATAATTCGGACTGAGAATATTAACCGACAATACTGAAAACGCTGGAAAATAGCTAGCTATAGGTTGTTTTTCCGAGGTTTTGATACAATTTGATACAAACCGTTACGAAGCCGCGGGATTGGATGCGACGATATTCTGCGAAAATGGGAAGTCATTTCTCTTGGGGGGAACTAGCATGTACGTTACATTTTCCATGGAACAACACCCGTTTTCATATACACCGTTTTTCAAAGTCCCGCGCAAAATTCTTACGAATGCGCCAAATAATCGAAGATATCCATCAAGTGCGAATTTATTTTGGGAAGGGGATAAAGCTGAGCATGTTTATGAGGTTAAGTCTGGGGTTTTGCGTTTGGCCCGCGTGCTTGCGAACGGCCGCAGACAAGTTATAGCCTTTGGATTGCCGGGTGACATTGTTGGATTTCCCAATGGTGATTTTTATCATACGGACTGCGACGTGGTTTCGTCAGCGGAGGTCATCGCACACCGACTCAGTGAGCTTGAGGGTGCCAAGGGTGATTTAGAAATACACCGTCGCCTTATGAAGGCGGCCTTGCGTGAAATTAGCTGCATGCAAGACCATGTCATGATGCTCGCGTGCAAGTCAGCGATGGAAAAGGTCGCGTCGTTCCTTTGTGTCTTGTCTCTGCGGACGGGCACGCCGAGCAGTAATTATACCGTTTTTTCGCTGCCGATGTGTCGCGCCGATATCGCTGATTTTCTGGGTCTGACCATCGAAACCGTCTGTCGGATGTTTAGCCTTCTGCGCAAAGAGGGCACGATTGCCCTTAACACGCCGCAAACCGTGGTGGTTCTGGATATGGAAGCCCTCACCGACGCCTCTCAGTCCGACTAGCTTGCGGGCTAATATATCCCATTTTGGAGCAAGTGATCATGTCCTAATTTCTCAAGGCCGTTGGCGATGTCGTCAGCAGCCAAAGGGTGGGACAATAAATATTGAGAGGTTGGTCGGAAGGCGCGCTCTGCTGCGAGGGACAAGGCCTCGTCCCAGTCCGCTTCTCCGAAATCGCCGCGCCCGACCCACATCAACGCAACCAAATCGTATTGGTGATCGGGGATCATTGCGTCTATTTCCTCAATAAGTTCCTCGTGGGACGGCTCCGTACCAACTTCTTCGTTCAGGGTGATATGATGCGCTTCTGGGAGTGCATTGTCGCGGGCATCACGCGGCGTGTCTTCATCGCCCAGCGTTTCCGCACGCATCTTGAAGAGGAGCCGGCGCAAGAAATCCGGTGCGATTGTCAAATTGTTAACCATTTCAAACCCCATTAGTCTGGCCACATTTCACAAATAGATTTTGGCAGTCCAGCTTTCACATCCCTGATCTCGCCTTCGGAAATCCTGTTGTTCAGCGTCCTGAAGACGGCCACAATATCTTGCGCGCCACGCCAATCCTGAACTTCCGAAACTTGGGCTTCGATTGCCGCGATAAAATGCTCCGCCTTTCGGTCACGTAGGGGGGTATGCGCGAGGTTCCACCCCTCAAAAAACATGCCACGCACCAGCAGAGGCATCTGGGCCGAGAGCTGCACTGCTTCCTCATGTTGCAGGTGATCGCGAATTTGCGCCATTGTTGCGCGCAGCAAACGCAGGGCATCGCGGCTGCTGCTCCAAGCTAGTCTATCGCGCAATTCGTTGATCCATTCATGGGTGAGTTGAACTGTATGGTCGATCACTTCCAGTCCTTGAGCCGACATCGTGTCCTCCCTTTTTGGTGCGTGTTTTAACTGTTGCGGGCGTGCGTTTACGGTTGGCCAATCATCGGTTCAAGAAACGCCGACGTTATATACCGCCACGGCATTTAAAGCGCAGTACCAGAGACATTTTCTGTCATTATGTAACTGCCGATCATGTGGTCAGTAGTGTCAGCAGGGTTTTGGCCGAGGAGACTGACAAAAACGAAGGCTCAGACCGCGGTTTTCACATCAGTCACAGTGAATATCTTTACTCTCGCTTCCTTTCAAAGGTTTAGCCTGAAAAAACATCGTCCGATTGATAGGAATCAACTCGAGCCTGTGATTTTCTCGACCAGATGGGGTTTGCGGCTATTGGCAACGTCGTCCCTTGCCATAAACTATGGGTGTTTATTGCTATTTGGCTGCTGCGGCATTTTTTAGAGTATGCACGGACTAAACAGAGACGCGGAGACTATGATATCTGGATGACGTAAATTTAGGGGATTGGTTTTGTCCAAAAAATCCGACCCCAATCACCGACCGCATTAAATTCCTGCGAAATTGCGCGCGAGAGGTTGGTCTGGATTTCGGTTGCGGGTTGTGCAATTGGACGCAATTTTTAACCCGCTTTTTTAAATTGTGGCGTACAAAGCTAAGCCGTTCAAAAGCCGTGCGGATATCATTTATCTCGCAACAGAACGTTGATCAGCCGAGCTGATGGGCAAAAATAGTACATTTACAGTGGTTCCCACTAATTGCATTGCAGGGCAAACTGCGCCTCTATTTGCCCGAAATGGTCCCGGATGGGCCGTCAATGATGCGTCCTCCGCGCAAACCGGTTTCCCAAAACTGTCGGGTGAACTTGCGAATGGAACCCAGCTTGAACACAACGATGTCATCAAAACCTTGGCCCGTCCTTTTGAGGGTGCGCTTGCGACCCCGCTCACGGATAAACTATGGATCGCAACGGCCAATTCCCCCAAAAACGACCCCACTTTGGATTCAGCCACCGCACCGACCGTCTGGACGGGCATTGGGAAAAATACTGAACCTTTGGGCATTCCATCATGGGGCGTTCATGACCCCTGAAGAATGCGCCAAACTCAAGTGGCAGGCGGCAATTGATGGTGGCGGTGAGATGACGATGCCAAATTCGCTTCTCACAGAGGTCGATCCAAACATGTCGGAAATTTTCGATGATATGGATATTTCAGCACCAATTCCGTCGCTTCATACCATTGGGATGCTCAATGATATGATTGCGATTTATTTTGGGTCGAGTGAAAGAATGTTCAGGTAGTTCTGGGATCCTGCCGCCAAAAAACTGAGTGAAGATGAGAGTTGGGACGCCTCAAGTATCTTGGCCGAGGGGCAAGTCGCGTTAACTGCCCTCATGATCATGGGCGATTGGGGGGCTGTCCAAACGAGTGGATAGGTTTCGACCAAGACTGCCTCCAGCGTTGCCGTGGTGAACAAAAATGGCTCAAACAAGCGGGCAGTCATTTACCCTTTTGGCGATATACTCGCCGCGGGCGAAATCAGTTTTGCGCCTCCCAAAGCGGGTGGCGAACCCGAAAATAACATGCTCAATTCCGCGGATACCGCGAACGGACTTGCGGCGCCGATAAACACTTTAGCGACCAAATTTTGACACGCTGCATTCCCTGGCGTGGCTTGATCTGACACAGTGGCCGGTCCTCATTCAAGCGCCCGATACGGATGAAAGATACTACGTTGCGACCTGTCGAGCATGTGGAGTATGGTCTTTGCATCGATTGGATCGCGCACAAACCAACGGTGAAAAGGATTTTGACGCCGTTCATGCGTTGCAAGATCATTTCGCTGTGTAGCGACGCAGTTGGCAATGCATTGGACGGACATAACGCCCATGTCCTTCATGTCGATAAGGAAGACTTACCCCCCCCCGAAGCTTTTTGGTCGCTTTCCCTCTTTGACAACGACGGCTTCCCCACCGCCAATCCGTTGAACCGCTACGCAGTATCAAGCTGGATGCCGCTAACGTATAATTCTGACGGGTCACTTGATATTCGCATTCGTTCTGAGGCACCGAAGCTGCGGAAGAAACAGGCTGGTTGCCTTCTCTAAAAGCTGGATATGGATTGAACATGCGTTTATAAGCGCCCTTATCCGATGTCATTTCAGGCAAATGGGCGCCATCGGCGGTTTCGAAGGTGATATGAAAATCAATTGGAAATCCCTAGCAATTACGAAGGGAGAGCGTACGGTTTTTGAACTCGCGCTCAATGAATTAACGAACCAATCAGGAGTGATAAATGGCTGACAAAATTAAACGCTTGCGCATAGGTGTTGCCGCAGCGGGGCTGGGGTTTGCATTCTTGGCACCCACGGCGATGGCGGATGAAGCAGATGCGGATCGCCTTCTCAAGGCGATGTCGGACTATCTTGCCGCGACCACAGAGTTTAGCTTTGACTATGACGCGACACTTGATGTTGTTTCCGTCGAGGATCAAATCATCAGCTTTGCCAGCTCTGGCGAGGTTGCTTTGGCGCGTCCAGACAAGTTTCATGCGACCAGAGTGGGTGGGTTTACCAACATTGTCATGAACTATGACGGCTCGAATTTCAGCGTTTTGGGTAAAGATGCGGGTGTTTACACCCAACTGCCCATTTCAGGGTCAATTGATCAATTGGTCGATACCCTGCGAGAAAGTTATGGTCAGCCATTACCCGCAGCCGACTTGCTCACCACGGATACATATGCCGCGTTGATGGGGAATGTCACGGATGTCAAAGACTTTGGCAGCGGCGTTATTGCTGGCCAAGAGTGCGACCATCTTGGACTTCGCACCGATGAAGTTGATCTGCAAATTTGGATTGCGCAAGGCGATCAGCCTTATCCTTGTCGGTATGTGATTACCACGCGCGGTGAAAAACAAGGGCTGCAATATAGCTTGAACATCCGCGATTGGCGCACTGGCGAAACTTTGGCTGACGATGCGTTTACTTTCATGGCGCCTGATGGGGCCACCGAAGTCAGCATTGAGGACTACAAAGAACAAGTCAGCGAATTGCCAGACTTCATCAGAATGGGAGAATAACAATGAAACTAGGTCGTCGTATTTTAACACTTGGCGTTTCTGCGGTTCTTATTGCTGGAACATTGGAACTGGGCGCGCATTTTGATGTTCCAGGCGTCAAAGGCATTGCAACCCAAGCGGAAGCCAGAATTGGTCGTCCCCTGACCCCAGTAAGCATTGCAGGTGTCGGGCGCAGAACCGTCCGCAGATGCGCAGTCGGCGTCTATAATTGCTAGGCTAGGCAGTCACCAGTGAATTACGGAGAGGCTAGGGGCGCAATCCTCTAGCCTCTTTTTTGTTAATGTGCCGTCGCAGGTGCTCGTTTAGGCCACTTTCTGTTCGACAGCACGGCCTGCCAATGCCGCTTTGATATCAAAAATTTTTGAAACACAGTAACCAGCTTATGCAGATTTATTTTTTGCCTTCTTACCAGTCATGGTTGGTCGCTCGCCATGTTGCGCACCGGAACCTTTGAGCGCTTGATACCAAGCAGGTTTCTGGACAGGATTTGCTCCCGGGCGTTTTACTTTCGGCTTTTTGGGTTTAGGCATTGAGTATCCTTTCCGGATTTCGGCCTGAGATATAAGATATGTGATCTGATTGATACCGCCAATTTTAAACTTGGGTTGGGTGACCGCAAGCGCGGCGCTACAAAGGTCCGCTGTAAAATACCGAATTTGAAAGATCGAAGTGGTCCCAGCGAATGTCCGCATTGTGAGTGCCGCGCAGAAACGATGGCGCACGGCTCAAGGTCAGCAATGGGCCGTTCAGGTTGGTTGGCCTGTGTTTCGCTCAACGTGGGTCGCTGCGCCCGCGACCACTGCAACTATTCTGTAGAGACTATGCCTTCTTTCTCAAGGGTGGTATTTTTTGTCCAGATTCTGACGAAGAAATTAGTACGCCAAGCCTTTTTAGACGTGTTTCCTCTTTCTTGGCGCTCATGACCCACCAAATAGAGTCTCTTTTGTAGGAGGGGGCGAGATTGGTGAAAAATGACCATGCGGACTGATTTTCTTCGATCTGCACCTCATACTCACGGTCAAGCGGAACGTTTCTGTGCTCACTGGAATAGCCTTGCATATCGGTTCTGCTGTTAAAGAGGTGCAGCCCTGCGGGTTTCATTTTCCCTAGTTGCAGGAGTGTTTCGACCTTCTTTACGTTCACCGCACTCCACACACTCGTTAATTTGCGTGGGGTAAAGCGTATCTTATAACTTTGTTCATCAATGGTTTTTCGAATACCGTCGATCCACCCATAACAAAGAGCGACATCAACGGATTCAGACCACGTATGGCTTTCGCGTCCTGTTTTCTTCCTGAAATATCCCACCCAAAGTTCACTGGCTTGGGCATGATGTTCATCCAACCAATCGGTAAACTCTTCTTGGTTTTTGAAAAAAACTGCATCTACCATTCTTGTCTCCATCGGTGGTTCATCACCCCAGCGACGCCGGAGGGGGTTCCTTGTTCTTTAAACCCTTTTGGGCTTAGATCACACCCTGGGACCCCAGCAATTTAAACACCGGCTGGTTCGTTTCTTCAGGCGTTTTTTGCTGAATTCAATGACCGAAATCCAGATCGACCACCTCCTCATTGGACCCAAAATCTGTGAAGGTCGCCGCCTTCGCGACTGGATCATGGTCACCTCCGACAATAAGTGTCAGTTACAGTCAAGGTTGCTATGCAAGTTGATACTGCCTGTGAACCCTGTTGCTTCAAAAGCGGGCGTCGTGTGACGCGCAGCATTTTCATCTGTGAAGCTTGGGTTGGCTAACGGTTTGTTGGACCACGTCGATGTTCAGACGGAGGCGTGGCCCCGTAGGCGAAAGATCAACGGCATCATAGCAAGAACAAGAACGGCCGCGAAGAAGAAGGGTGCACCCGGCATGTAAGTGCCCTCGGCGTCAACGGATGCCTGAAACAGTCCCGTCATCACGAGGGGCGACAGGATTGCGGCAAGGGATGACAGCGAAGCGATAACGCCCTGCACGACCCCCTGCCGATCGTCATCCGTCTGGTTCGATGCCATGGCTGTCATCAATGCAGGCACAAGATCCGACAACGCTGCAAGGATAAGAAAGACCACCAGAGCCGTAATTGACCCCGTGAAGCCAAATCCAATCATCCCGATCAGCGCCGAAATCATGCCCAGCATCAAGGTACGGAAATCCCCGATCCACCTGATAAAGATCGGCATCAATCCCCCCTGTACAAAAGCCAAAAGCACGCCGTAGGCCGCGAGCGAAAGCCCAATATAAAGTGTCGGCCAATCGAACACTTCGCGGGTCCAGAAAGCCCAAAGCGTTGGATAAACCATGTTGGCAAATTCGAAGATGAAAATGCAAACCAGTGGCACAGCAAGCCCCGGCAAGCGGAAAGCATCGAAAATCGATTTGAACGGGTTGAGGTCGCGCTTGCCAAAAGGGCGGCGTTTTTCTGGCGTCAAGCTTTCTGGCAGCACAAAAAACCCAAACAATGCGTTGCCCGCCGCCAAGGCCGCGGCGATCCAGAACGGAGCAGAGAGGCTGATTTCTGCGGCAACACCACCCAAAGCGGGGCCAAGGACAAAGCCGATCCCGAATGCAGCGCCGATGAGGCCAAAGTTCGCAGCCTTTTCTTGCGGGGAAGACATGTCAGCAATATAGGCCGTCGCGGTAATGTAGGTCGCCCCAGCGAGGCCTGCGAGGGACCGTCCGAGAAGGAGCAGCCAGAAACTATCGGCCAAAGCCATGATCACGTAATCCAGTGCCAACATAACGAGCGCGGCGATCAATATCGGTCTGCGGCCAACAGCGTCCGAAATGCTGCCGACGATAGGCCCACTCAGGAACAACGCGCCGGCATAGGCTGCCATGAGCAACCCGCCCCACAAAGCGCCTTGTCCGGTGTCACCCGCACCCACGCGCTCCATCAAGTCCGGCATGATAGGGAATACTATACCGATACCGATGGCGTCGATCATCAGCGTTATGAGAATGAAGGCTAAGGCACGGTTTTTGAACATATCACCCTATCGGATGGAGCCTTCTGAAAAGCAAGACAAAAGAGGTGTTGTTATGTGACACCTCATCCTAGATCGCGTCTTCGACGTTTAGAGTTTCGCCGCCAAATGGAACGAATGCGTCCTACGACAATGTCCGTGAAACGCCGCCGCAATTTATCGACCCGTAACCGGACTGCGAGACTGAACAAATGAAGTGGCTTTGAAAATATCGATCTACATTCAAGGCTGGCAGCACCAATTGTTGTTCTACTTTCTAACGCCTAGTTAGCCGCCATTTAGTATCAACTGGCGTGTGCTAATTTTCCGTCCCAAATCTCGGCTGATATTTTTGGATCAATAGGATCGGCGATGTATGACGGGGTCATGATCTGTACCTTGTTTTCATTGAATACGGCAACGATATTCCGGTGAAGGTCGGACGTAATCTTAGGGATGCTCGACCCTCGTGTGGTGAAGGCATTGACCTGATAATTTATAGCGAAGTCAGCAAGTTCGGTCCAAAGTACAAAAGGCTCTGGGCGGCTTTTCAACCCATCAGTTCGTTGCGCGGCCTCAATCAGCATCGCCTCGATTTTTTCAGGGGTCTCTTCATAGCCGATCCCCACCGTGGTGTGCAAAAGCAGGCCACTGCCATGCACGCGCTTTGTATAATTGATCACTTCAGAATTCAACATTTTCGCATTTGGAATGCTGATCAACTCGTTTTTGACGGACTTGATATGTGTCTCCATCAACTTTATTTCGACCACGTCGCCGACATGGGCCCCAACTTTGATCCGGTCACCGATATTCATGCTGCGACGGTAGATCACGAACAGACCGGACAACACGTTGCTCATCACCGAGTTGGAGCCTAGGGACAGCATCGCGCCCACGAGAAGGGACAGCCCTCGAAACGCCGAAGAATCCGACCCCGGGACATAAGGAAAACAAAATACAATCGCGATCAAGATTACGGCCACTCGCAGAATATTAAATGTCGGATCGACCCAGTGTTTTTCGAAATCCCCGAGCGTAATACTACCTGCGGCCACCGCATCGAAAAACACCCGAAGCCCGCGAATTAGGAAGCGTGCCAATAGTGCAATCAACAAGATCGTGACGATGTTCGGCGCGACCGAAGCAATTCCGAGCGCAATTCTGAGGACGGGGCCCGTGACATGAGTTAGCAAAAGATTCGCCATCGGGCGGGTTTCGGCAACGGCAAAGAGTACGAAAGTTAGATAATAATATAAGCCCAGAACAAACATGATCAGTAGGATAAACTTAAAACCAAAGAGGATGAGTGCGGCAATGGCGCGAACCTGAACCATCTTGTTGGTTGCCAATTCAAACGAGGAAAACTGCCTTTGAACGACGATACTGATCCATTTGTTGCCTTTTTTACGCAGCAACAGCATGGCTCCACAAAATACCAGAAACACCAAGGTCCACATCCCGACTTCAATTGCGCTGTCAGCACGCGCGTCGTCGGTCCGGTCTGCCCTGTAATTTGAAATTGCCTCAGAAATAGCATCAGCATGCAGCCCCGCCAACACGGGCAACGGCAGTTTTTCCATATCTGAATCGGCTTGGGTCACAGTCGAAATAAGGTTTACGCCAGCAAAGATTTGATGTCCAAGCGCATCCTCGCGGATGTCCATTTTTAAATTCTTAATTGCGCTGGATCCTGCGACGTCAAGTATTCTCGTCTCAACAATTGCTGCACGTTCAACCGCGGGCTGCGCGCTTGAACCGCGCAGGAAAAACAACTCATCGCCCTCTATAACAACAGGTGCCAAATAGACGTCATCAACTTTTTCAACGTTTGCCGTAGTATCCTCGGACGTGGTTTTTGTCTGGGCATGCAGAGGCAACGCCAGCAAAAACGATCCGATAGCAATCAACGAGAATAACCTGAGCCAGTGGAATGGCGGTTTACGGGATACTGTGTCTGATTTGCGGAATTCCATTTTGGATGAATATATCGACAATTCGAAACTGCCTAGAGGAGGTCCCGCAAACTAGGCTATTCAGGCGGGAATAAGCCAACGGGCGCGATTTGACATCAACTCAAAACGCGCAACCTTCAGGGCGCCTGCACATCTGAAAACAATATTTGGCGCAGTCATGTTCAAGGTGTCCTTCCCCTTGGTGGAAGAGGCAAGCGTACCAGAATTAGGAGGAAGTAAGGGTTTTAAATGAGATCACGTAAAGCCGTTGCTGCAATTTTGATAGCAGGTGGAATTGCCTTTGCAATGTACCCCAAAAGCGAACAAAACCTTCGGCCCACATCAAATCAACCTGAGATGGGTGGATTTCTAGCTGAAGTGATTTTGCCTGACATCCTTTCGCAGAATGCCCATGTTGTAAAAAATCGATTTTGAGGCAAAATTGTCTGACGTCAGCGCCTAATGAACAGATTTGAGTATATGAACAACGGAGAGTTTCTGGTTTACCTTATCGATTAGGCGATCGAGATGACGAAGACGCCACAGATATCGAAAGACGCCGCCGAGAAGGCATTCCTGTGAGCCTGTATGACCGCTGGTCGAAAGAATTTCTTGAGGCAGGTAAACTTGTCTTTCCGGGGGCACTGCGCGACAGGAATGAGGCGGATCATAATAATATTGGTCTTGTCGCTGTTCAGTTCCGGTCTCTCAACTCATTTATGCGGCCTTTCGTTCAAATGCCAAGGGGCTTCTGCCTTGATGGATTTGAAGAATGTTTCCACCATGGAATTGTCGCTTGCCCGGCAGGGTTATGCGCAGCATGATCCCGAGAGGAGGAGCAATTCCCTTTGCCGCTCATGGATAATTTGAAGCCGTTTTTTATCAGGCATTTCTGGTAATCATGCGATCGGAATTGCGAGCCGTATGATGAACGGGGTGGCCGCCGTAATGCCAGGCCATATCCAACGCGCGCATTGCCAGATCTCGTTTCATGCGATTGCTGACCGCGGCCTTCCGGGGGCGCTTGTTCTTTTTGTCGATATCTTGATAAGGCCCAAACATAAGGTCATCGTGCTGGTGCTTCTGAACCCACTTGTTCAGTGTCGACAAACCCACGCCTAAATCTGATGCAACCTGTGGCCGCGTCGGGCCGCTAGTGGTTGCGATGCGGACCGCATCACGCCGAAACACGTCTGTGTATCTCGGTGCCATTTCTTATCTCCTTCATAGCTAACAGTGCTCGAAAGAGACCGGACGGGAACCGTGACACGGCCAGCCCATTTGAAGCCCCTGTGTGAGTTCAAACATAGAACTAATTTGGAACGTGGGATCCAAGTGCTATAATCTAGAACGTTGGAGGGGTGCAGGCGCTGATAACCCTGCACGTCTCATTTCCAACATTGCGGAAGCGATGTGGTTTGCGGCTGTCAAATAGGTATCCCTCGCCAGTTTGAAGGACTTTAACCTGATCGCCGACAGTGATTTCGATTTGGCCTTGAATAACAACCCCGACCTCTTCCCCTGCATGCGCCAGAAATTCGGGGCCTGTATCGGCACCTACTGGATAGGTCTCATCCAGCATTTGCAGGGTATGCCTGCTGGCATCTCCAATCTGTCGAAGCGACACGGCTGAGGGCCCGAATTGCGGCGCGACTTCGACGAACTCATCAGAAGTGAAAAAAATCTTTGGTTCGCTAAGTTCTTCAATAGTTGTGAAAAACTCTGCAATGCTTATGGGAATCGCATCTAGCAAACTCTTGAGTGAAGCGACAGAGGGACTGGTTTTGTTCTGTTCAATCAGGCTGACGGTGCCATTTGTTAGACCCGCACGCGCGGCAAGTTCCCGCTGCGACAACCCGTGTGCTTTTCGAATCTCTTGCAGCCGGTCGCCAATGTCCATTTTGCTATTCCTATACAGATTTCCGCAATTATCTAAGAAGATCAACTTCCTACAACGGTTGCGCGTACAAACTCAAGCGGTCAAAAAAATGATATGCGCCCAATTGATCCTAGGCGATCCTTTCCTTCTTGGCGAATAGATATTGACAGTTAAATTAAACAGGGTATGGAAATATTAAACACCCCTCGTTGGGAGAGCGGTGACTCGTTGGAAAGGACGTCATTAAATGGCCAATACAGTCAAAAATAAATCGACCAGAACGGCAATGAAACGCAAGTCGGTTATCGCAATTGTACCGGATGCCGCTCCTCTGAAGCAATCCAATGCGTCGTTGATTGCCAGACGAGAGGCCGCCGTTGCGCGTGGCGTGGCTTCTGCGGCACCGATCTTTGCAAAATATGCGGAAAACGCGGAACTTTGGGATGTTGAGGGCAATCGCTATGTAGATTTTGCGGGTGGTATTGCCGTTCTCAACACGGGCCATCGTCATCCAAAGGTCGTTGCTGCGGCCAAAGCGCAAGAAGATCATTATACGCATACCAGTTTTCAAGTTGTGCCATATGAGCCCTATATTGCCTTGGCCGAAAAGCTGAATGAACTTGCTCCGGGCGATCATGCCAAAAAATCGCTGTTGGTCACAACTGGTGCCGAGGCCGTCGAAAATGCGGTCAAAATTGCGCGGGCGGCAACAGGGCGGCCGGGTGTGATTGCTTTCACTGGCGGATATCATGGTCGCACGCTGTTGACGCTCGGGATGACGGGTAAGATTTCACCTTACAAAAAGGATGTGGGTCCATTTCCATCCGATATTTACCGCGCGCCTTTTCCAAGCCTTCGCGACGGTATCACTGTGCAGGATGCACTGACCGGATTGCAAAACCTCTTCCTGACTGACGCGCAACCCGAGCGGATCGCAGCGATTATCATTGAACCCGTCCTCGGGGAGGGTGGCTATACGCCCGTTCCCTTCGAAATGATGCAAGCGCTTCGCGCAATTTGCGACCAGCACGGAATTATGTTGATTGCGGATGAAATTCAGGCGGGATTTGGTCGGACTGGCACTTGGTTTGCGATTGAGCATTCTGGCGTCGTACCCGATTTGATTACCGTCGCTAAATCGATGGCTGGTGGCTATCCGATTGCAGGTGTCATTGGCCGCGCAGAGGTGATGGACGCGGTAATTCCAGGTGGTCTGGGGGGAACCTATGGCGGTAACCCCGTTGCATGTGCCGCCGCTTTGGCCGCGATCGAAGCGATTGAGGAAGAAGGTCTTTTGGCTCGTTCCACAGCGCTTGGAGAATACTTCCGGACACGCTTTGCGGATATCGGCGCACGTGTTTCGCCCTACCGGATGTGGGATATTCGCGGTCTTGGCGCAATGTTGGCGGTCGAATTTGTGACAGATTTCGAAACGGCAACGCCCGATGCGGCCCTCACGAAATCTGTGGTTGCACACGCACTCAAACGGGGCCTAATTCTGTTGTCCTGTGGCATGCACGGCAATGCGTTGCGCATTATGGTGCCGTTGACCGCCTCGGACGCGATCATTGACGAAGGTCTTTCAATCTTTGAAGCTGCATTAACCGACGCAATGGCTGAATTGCACGGATAAGCGTTTCAAAAGAATTCAATTTAGGCGGGCTTTTGCTCCCGCCTAAATTGATCAGCTATGTGGATAAGCTGTCTCGTGGCGCCATGGACAACCGTGTTCATCGATACCCTTTGGGTCGCGTCCCAGTAGGATTGCACGCAAAAGTTGCATCGCGTGTGGTCGATTATGGGTTGGATTGGCGGATCATTTGTTGTGGATTTTGAGAATCAGCAGGATCGCAAAGGCTGTTCATCCGATCTATTCGTTGATTATCGTCAGTATGTTACGAATAGCTCACACCATTTCCGTGTTATTTTGGCCAGACGCATAGTGCTATGGCATAGCAGACGAACATATCGACAAAGAACGGACAGATTGCGCCTGAATTTTGCTCAATATTCATCGGATTGTTGAAAATAATAAACAAAATTGGCGATTTTCTGTGAATTCAGTTGCAGGAATCGCGCGATTTTGTCAGTCTCAGGGAATATTCGCTCGTTAGTGTGATCAAACATACTGGGAATTAATTGAATTAGGGGCCGTTACTAGGCCCCCATTAGGTGCGGAATCGTTGTCGGGTTTCGTCGTTCAAAATCAGATCCTCTTTCTAGGAGGACGTGACACAACTTTAGAATTGGGAGATAATTATGAGTTTTTTAAAGTACGTGGCGTTTGCCGGAGCCATGATGGCCGGGACCGCTTCGACCGCGCAGGAGCAATTCATCACGATTGGTACCGGCGGCCAAACTGGCGTTTACTTTGTTGTAGGCCAATCAATTTGTCGTCTGGTGAACCGCGGCACCGCTGAACACAACCTGAAGTGCACAGCCCCCTCAACAGGTGGATCCATTGCCAATATCAACGCGATTATGGCGGGTGATATGGATATGGGCGTCGCCCAGTCCGATTGGCAATACCACGCCTATAACGGCACGTCCGAGTTTGAAGGCAATAAGTTCGATGACGAACGGGCTGTATTCTCTGTGCACGGCGAGCCGTTCACAGTGATCGCACGCGCGGATTCAGGTATCAAAACCTTCGCAGACCTAAAAGGCAAGCGCGTCAATATCGGCAATCCCGGTTCGGGCCAATATGCTACGATGCAAGTGGTCATGGATGCACTTGGCTGGACAATGGACGACTTTGCTTTGGCGTCTGAGTTGAAGCCAGCCGAGCAAGCAGCCGCACTTGGCGACAACAAGGTTGATGCGATCATCTATACGGTGGGTCATCCGAATGGTTCGATCCAAGAAGCAGTATCGACAGTTGATGCGGTCCTAATCCCTGTGACGGGTCCCGAGATCGACGAGTTGATCGCAGAAAACCCTTTCTACGCCGCAGCGACTGTCCCCGGCGGTATGTATGAAGGGTCCCCTGATGACATCAACACATTTGGTGTAAAAGCGACGTTTGTAACGTCGGCAACAGTCGATGATGAGGTCGTGTATCAAGTTGTCAAAGCTGTTTTCGACAATTTTGACCGGTTTAAGCGCCTGCACCCAGCCTTCGAAAATCTGACCGAAGAAGGCATGATCGCCGATGGTTTGTCCGCTCCGCTACACCCCGGTGCTGAACGGTATTACAAAGAACGCGGTTGGATGTAATCCACTCTTGCGCAAAATGGCGGCGGCCTGAAAGGGCCGCTGCTGCTACGGAATCTCACAACGAGACCTATAATAATTAATCAACAGATTTTTTACCTGACGTGTGCAGGTGACGGGGGACCGACATGACGAATGACCCAAACCAGCAGCAAAATGCGCGCGTCGAGGCCGAAGCCGAAAGCCGCGGTGGACTTAGCCAAGCCGAACTGGACGCGCTGGTCGCATCTTCGGACACGGGTGGTCGCGGTTCGACTGGTTCTGTTGGGACTTTCTTAACATGTGTGGCGCTGTCTTGGTCGCTGTTTCAGCTTTGGATCGCTTCGCCTATTCCTTTTATTGTTGGCTGGGGTGTCTTCAACGATACTGAAAGCCGGTCAATCCATTTGGCCTTTGCCCTTTTCCTCGCCTACGCAGCCTTTCCTTCGGCGAGGACGAAATTCCAAGTCGGACTTGGGATCACCGTTCCCCTTTTTCTCGCGTTCCTGTTTATGACAGGGGCCAAAGACGGCACAGCGACGTGGTGGATACCCATCATCGCATTGGCCATTGTGGCCGCAGTTATCCTAGGGTCCCCCAAAGACCGCGTACCGGTTTGGGAATGGGCGATGGCCGTTATTGGGGCGCTCGCAGCACTCTATCTGTTCGTCTATTACCGTGATATTTCCAGCCGCGTTGGCGCGCCAATCATGCAAGACTTCGTGGTTGCTGTGATTGGTCTGATGCTGCTCTTAGAGGCGACCCGTCGCGCCTTGGGGCCTGCGCTGATGATCGTGGCCACGGTTTTCCTTGTCTACACTGTGCTTGGGCCGAATATGCCCAGCATTATCGCTCATAAAGGCAACAGCCTGTCAGAGATCGTGAACCACCAGTGGATAACCACCGAGGGCGTGTTCGGGATCGCGCTGGGCGTTTCGACTAGCTTTGTGTTCTTGTTCGTTTTGTTTGGATCGCTTTTGGATCGTGCAGGCGCGGGGAACTATTTCATTCAAGTCGCTTTTAGCTTGATGGGGCATATGAAGGGCGGCCCTGCAAAAGCAGCGGTTGTCTCGTCTGCGATGACGGGTTTGATCTCTGGGTCTTCGATTGCCAACGTTGTCACCACGGGCACATTCACCATTCCGCTCATGAAGAAGGTTGGTTTTTCCTCGGAAAAAGCGGGCGCGGTTGAAGTTGCGTCCTCGGTGAACGGTCAGATTATGCCGCCCGTTATGGGGGCAGCGGCCTTCTTGATGGTGGAATACGTCGGTATCCCGTATTTTGATGTGGTCAAACACGCCTTTCTTCCGGCGGTTATTTCGTACATTGCGCTCGTTTATATTGTGCATCTTGAGGCGCTCAAAGCGGGCATGGAAGGCTTGCCACGGGCCTATACGCCAAAACCCATCGTGCAACGCCTGATTGGTATTGCTTTTACTATTGCCGTGATCTGCGCCATTTCCTTTGCGGTTTATTACGGCATGGGGTGGATACGTCCTGCCTTCCCTGAAACGGCGGCCTATATCATCTTTGCATTCATTACATCGATCTATGTTGGTCTGCTGTATGTGTCCTCCAAGGAAGAGCCGCTGGAATTGGATGATCCAAACGCACCCGTCACAGCCTTGCCGTTGCCGGGTCCGACGATCCGCTCCGGTCTGCACTTTATCCTGCCGGTTGTGGTGCTGGTTTGGGCGCTTATGGTTGATCGTTTGTCACCTGGTTTGTCGGCGTTTTGGGCGACAACTTACATGGTATTCATCCTTTTAACCCAGCGGCCACTCACGGCGATGATGCGCAAACAAAGTGGTCTTGGAGCCGCAGTGAAAGAAGGATTTTTCGACCTGATCGACGGTCTGGAAACCGGCGCGCGCAACATGATCGGCATCGGTATCGCTACGGCGACGGCGGGTATCATTGTGGGCGCTGTTAGCCAGACGGGCGTTGGCTCGGCCTTGGCGGATGTGGTTGAGGTTCTGTCGGGCGGCAATATCCTTGCGATCTTGTTCCTAACCGCAATCCTGTCGCTCATCCTTGGTATGGGTCTGCCAACAACTGCCAACTATATCGTGGTTTCGGCTTTGTTGGCCCCTGTCATCGTAACGCTGGGCCAGCAAAACGGGCTGATTGTGCCTCTGATCGCGGTCCACCTTTTTGTGTTCTACTTTGGCATCATGGCCGATGTGACGCCGCCAGTGGGGCTTGCCAGCTTTGCCGCCGCCGCCGTTTCTGGTGGTGATCCGATCAAGACGGGTGTGATTGCGTTCTTCTATAGCCTGCGGACGGCCGCTTTGCCCTTCCTGTTCATCTTCAACACGGAACTGCTGCTGATTGATGTGACGTGGAGCCAAGGTGTCTTTGTCTTTATCGTGGCAACCTTTGCGATGCTGCTGTTTGCGGCCGCGACACAGGGTTGGTTCTTGGCGAAGAACCGCTTCTATGAAACTGCCGCCTTGTTGCTCATCGCGTTCACGCTGTTTCGCCCCGGGTTCTGGATGGACATGGTCGCTCCCCCCTATGTTGATGAGCAACCGTCCGAGATTGCTACTGCAGCCATGAACACGCCGATCGGTGATGATTTGCGCCTGCGTGTTGCTGGTGTGAACGACCTTGGGGATCCGATCGAATTTGTTGCCGTGTTGACCATTCAAGACGGGGCAACGGGTGAAGAACGGTTGGAAAATGCGGGACTTGTGTTCCGCAACGAAGGCGACACGCTTATGATTGACGATGTGACGTATGGCAGCGCGGCTGCCACGGCAGGTCTAGACTGGGATCAGACAGTTTTACAGGTGCTGCGGCCCGTGGGGCAGCCCTCTAAATACCTGATGTTCTTACCAGCCTTACTGCTTTTGGGCTTGGTTGTCTTCTTGCAACGCCGCCGCACTGGGCACCCGATCCGCAAACAAGCCACCGCTTAAAGGAAACAGACCATGTTTAAAAACGTATTGCTTACACTTGATCTGAATACCAAGGCGTCTTGGGAAAAGGCACTGCCTCAAGCGCTGGAACTGGTGACGGCTTCAAAAGGCACTTTGCATGTCATGTCGGTGGTTCCGGATTTGGGCACGCCGATGGTTGAAAGCTTCTTTCCCTCCGACTTTGAATCCAAGGCGATCGCTGCGGCAAGTGCAGCGCTGGACGGGCTTGTGAAGGCGAATATCCCTCAGGGCGTGTCGGTCAAACAGCATCTCGCTTTTGGCAATATCCACCATAAAGTGTTGGAGGCGATCGAGGAAACACAGTGCGATCTGGTCGTTATGGCGTCGCACAAGCCAGATAGCGTGCGGGAATTCCTAATTGGGTCAAATGCTGACAGAGTTGTGCGCAGATCACCAATTTCAGTCTTGGTAGTAAGAGCTTAAATACATGCCAATCGCAGAGGCTTTAATAGCTCATCCTGGGCTGCTCTATCTGCAAGGAGTACTATCCCTATGACCCCTTTCGCTATTGCTGGCATTCAAATGCATGTGAATGCCCTTCACTCCAATGTCGATGCTATGATGCATCGTTTGGATTTGTTGATGATCCGTTTTCCATGGACACAGATGGTTCTTTTCAGTGAACTTGCGCCTTTTGGCCCGCTGGAAAAATTCAAACTGCCGCAGGAAAATGCTGTTATTGACCGGTTTTGTGAGGCGGCCCGTCGGTACAAAATATGGTTGATCCCGGGGTCGATGTTCCTGACTCACCCCGAAAACAGTGGGGTTTATAACACGTCGCTAGTGATTGATCCCAATGGGATTGTCGTACGACGTTATGCTAAAATGTTCCCGTTTTTACCCTACGAGGCAGGCGTCACGCCCGGAACAGAATTTTGCGTTTTCGACGTGCCTGATGTGGGCCGGTTTGGCTTGTCGATCTGTTACGACATGTGGTTTCCGGAAACGACGCGGCAACTGACCAGCCAAGGCGTTGAGGTGCTGTTGCATCCAGTGTTAACGGGCACAACAGACCGAGACGCAGAGCTGTCGATCGCGCGGGCGACCGCAGCTCAATTCCAGTGCTATGTCATTGATGTGAATGGTTTGGGGGCCGGTGGTATCGGTAAATCCTGCGTTGTTGATCCTACGTCTCAGGTGCTGCACCAATCCGGCGGCCAAGAAGATATGTTCCCAATCGAGGTGGATATGTCGATGGTGCGCCGCCAGCGCGAAACCGGCTTCAAAGGCCTGGGTCAAGTGCTGAAAAGTTTTCGCGATCGTTCGGTGGATTTCTCGGTCTATGACCGGACCAGCGGAACCGATAACTTTTTGAAAGCGCTTGGGCCGCTGGAAGTGCCACTCCAAGGCTCTCGTTCGGGCTTGTATGTGGATGAGCCCGCAATTCTCGACGTGGAACCGGAGTTGGCTATGCCCACACCGGAATATGTCGAACCGGCCATTACTGACAAAAAAATAATCGGCTGATCTGCGAGGTCCGTTGGCAGGAGGCCGGCGGACCCTTCTTCGCACATCGAATTACAACTGGGAGAACGATCGATGAATTCCGTCAGCGACTATTATTCGGCGACGCAACTGCGCACAGATAACTGGAGTGCGCTCAGGGAGATAACAGGGTCCTTCGCCAGAAATATGCCGAGCAAAATCTCGGCCAAAGACACCGCGAAAACGCAGGAATTATTCGAGTCCCTCGCATTGATCGAGCCATACTGGGCCTTTCCAGGCATGGCGGCCTTTATTCATCTTCGTCGTTTGTTTGAACACAATAGCTATGAAGAATTGGCCTTTGCAGTTCACCGTGTGACGCGGGCTCTGACAACGGGCGCTTATCGACGTCGCTCCATTCCCTTGGAACGCGACAGTATCGACAAGGAAGAGTACGACGACGAGTCTCTTCTGTCACCCGAAGCGCGCGCCATGACCAAACCCTATTTTGAGGTTTTGATCGTTGATAATGTCAGCGACCAACAGGAGCGCTGGCTGAAAAACAATGTCACGCGCATGCGTCGTCCAGAAGACCCATTCACCTATGAAGCTGTTGTTGTTCCTAGTTTAGAAGACGCCCTCATTGCTGTCCTGTTTAATCATAACATTCAGGCCATCGTAGTGCGTCCCGGCCTTGTTTTAAAGTCAAAGCTCGACAATGAAATTCTCCATAGTTTCCTGAGCCGAGCAGGGGGAAGCGACGCAATTGACGCGATGCTGCCGGAAAACTATGGCCCAGAACTGTGCCGTCTCATTGAACGGGTGCGACCAGAATTGGATGCCTATCTGGTCACCGACCGTTCGGTTGAAGATATCGCAGGGCTTGAGTTGGGCATTTGTCGGCGGGTTTTCTATAACCAAGAAGACTTTATGGAGTTGCACCTGAATATCCTTCGGGGTGTTGAAGCACGCAACAAAACACCGTTCTTTACGGCTCTTGTGAACTACTCCAAACAACCGACAGGCGTGTTCCATGCGATGCCGATCAGTCGGGGTAAATCGATTACGCGCAGCCACTGGATTCAGGATATGGGGGCGTTCTATGGCCCCAACATTTTCTTGGCCGAAACCTCTGCGACATCTGGCGGGCTTGATAGCTTGCTCGAACCTCACGGCCCCATCAAAGAAGCGCAAGAACTGGCAAGCCGCGCGTTTGGGTCAAAACAGACGTTTTTTGCCACAAACGGAACCTCAACCTGTAACAAAATTGTCGTGCAAGCGCTGGTGCGCCCGGGTGACATCGTTCTGGTCGATCGGGATTGCCATAAATCGCACCATTACGGCATGGTCCTTGCAGGGGCTGAAGTGGTCTATCTCGATAGCTACCCTCTGAACGAATATTCCATGTATGGTGCTGTGCCGCTGCGTGAAATCAAACATCAATTGCTAGCGCTAAAAGCCGCCGGCAAGCTTGATCGCGTTCGCATGCTTTTGCTGACCAACTGTACCTTTGACGGACTGGTCTATAATGTTGAGCGGGTCATGGAGGAATGTCTGGCGATCAAGCCTGATCTTGTCTTCCTTTGGGATGAAGCATGGTTTGCTTTCGCGAGATTCAGCCCGACATACCGCCAACGTACGGGCATGCGAACCGCGAATAATCTGCGCAAGCGCCTAAAGACGGACGAACACAAGGAAGCCTATGAGGCTCAGCAAAAGGTCCTTGGCGATGCCACAGATGAGGAACTGTTGGACGCACGACTTATTGCGCCGCCCACTGCGCGCATCCGTGTTTATGCCACCCAGTCGACCCACAAAACACTGACGTCGCTGCGACAGGGGTCCATGATCCACGTGAGCGATCAGGACTTTAAAGGCGAGGTCGAGCAGAGCTTCCACGAAGCGTATATGACCCACACTTCCACCTCACCCAACTACCAGATCATCGCTTCGCTTGATGTGGGACGTCGTCAGGTTGAGTTGGAAGGCTTTGAATTTGTGCAACGCCAGATCGAGGCCGCTATGTCTATGCGGCGCGCGATCAGCACGCATCCGCGTTTGCAGAAATACTTCAAGGTTCTGACGGCGGGCGACATGATCCCCGAGCACCATCGCCAAAGTGGAGTGGTCAGCTATTTTGACAATGAGCAAGGCTGGACCGACATGTGGGACTGCTGGCAGCAGGACGATTTTGTTCTGGATGCCACTCGTGTGACCTTGGCCGTTGGCGGCACAGGATGGGATGGGGATACGTTCAAGAACGATGTTCTTATGGATAAATACGGCATCCAAATCAACAAAACTTCCCGCAATACTGTGTTGTTCATGACCAATATCGGCACAACGCGCTCTTCTGTTGCCTATCTGATCGAAGTGCTGGTTGAGATTGCCAACGAACTTGATGACTTGCTGGATGATGCGTCGAAAATGGAACGGTTGTCGTTCGATCGGCGTGTTAAAAATCTGACGGAAAACTATCCGCCATTGCCCGATTTCAGCCGGTTCCACGATTCTTTCCGTCCTGACAATGTGACGCCAGAGGGGGATATTCGTACGGCATATTACCTCAGCTACGATGAAAAAAATTGTGACTATCTGGAACTGGAGGGCTCCCTGAATGATGCGCTTCAGGCAGGGAAAGAGGTTGTCTCCGCCAGTTTCATCATTCCCTATCCCCCAGGGTTTCCAATCCTTGTGCCGGGGCAGGTCATCAGCAAGGAAATCCTCGCGTTTATGCTGGCGCTCGATGTCAATGAAATACACGGGTATCGCGCCGATCTCGGTCTGCGCGTCTTCACACCCGAGGCCTTGGCCGCCTTGCCCCAAGCCAAAAAAATCAAGAAATAACCGAATTAATGAAGGGACGACACTATGCCTACTGTGCTTAAGAATATCTCAGAAATTCGACGCTTCTTTCACCGTAACGAAGACCCAATCTACTTTATTTCGGCGACGAATTTCAATCTGCTCGGCCTCGACGAATGGGTAAAAAACTTCAAGTATATCTGCTATATCGACTGTTATGGCGGCAAGCATCCCAATGTGTTTTGCCCTTCTGAGCAGCCACACGCGGAATTCCAATCCATTGAGGATATCAACAACTATCTGCTCCAGCACAAAGAGGTCATCGACTTTATCAAGCGGCGCGGTGGCAAGCCCAAGTTTGTGTTCCTGATGTTTGACGAGGAAACCGAGCGGTTGTCAAAAGAGTTGGGGGCGGACGTCTGGTTCCCCAAGGCAAAACTGCGCACGGCGATGGACAACAAGATCGAAACCGTCCGCATTGGCAACAAGGCGGGGGTTCCGTCCGTTCCGAATATCCTGTCCGAGGTCACCAGCTACGAACAGTTACGGGAGGTTTGTGAAAAAGGCGGGATCGGGCACGATCTGGTGCTGCAATCCGCCTTTGGCGACAGCGGCCACACCACGTTCTTTATCAAGACCGAGGCCGATTTCCGCCGTCATGAACATGAAATCATCGGTGAAGGTGAAATCAAAATCATGAAGCGGATTGATTGCCGTGGATCGGCGATCGAGGCCTGCGCGACCAAGGAAGGGACGATTGTTGGCCCGTTGATGACGGAACTTGTCGGCTTTGGTGAATTGACGCCGTATCGTGGTGGTTGGTGTGGCAACGAAATCCTGTCCACAGCTTTCCCACCAAAAGTCCGCCAGAAAGCGCGCGAGTTGACGTTCAAATTCGGCGAACAGTTGCGTAAAGAAGGCTATCGCGGCTACTTCGAGCTTGATTTCTTGATCGACAAAAAGACGGGCGATATCTGGCTGGGAGAATTGAACCCACGCATCACGGGGGCGTCTTCGATGACCAACCATGCGGCGTTTGCACATGCCGACGCGCCCTTGTTCCTGTTCCACTTACTCGAGTTCTCCAAAAAGAAATTCGATCTGGACACAACGGAACTCAATGATCGTTGGGCCAATCCCAACATGATTGATAGCTGGTCTCAGATGGTGATTAAGCACACGGATGATAGTGTTGATATCTGTACGGCAAGTCCGGAAACTGGTATCTACAAAATGCTGGAAGATGGGAGTGTCGTTTATGATCGGTTCGACTATCACAGGCGGGCAGTTGAAAGCGAAAACGAAGCGTTTTTCCTGCGAATTCTACAACCGGGCGATTATCGCTATGAAGGCGCGGACATTGGCATCCTTGTGACTCGAGGACGCTCAATGACGAAAAGCTTTCAGTTGAATGAGCGCGCGAAAAAGTGGATTCACGGCATCAAAAAATCCGTTGAGGGAACGCCGCTCCCAGTTGCGAGTGCTGGACCTGTGTTGGCGGAGCCCGCATTCAAGATCATGTAAGGAACAGCCATGATTTGGCGTGCTATTAGTGAAGATTTGCCCGGCCCTAAATGGGCCGGGCTTTTCGCCGAATATTGGCCCAGCTATAAACGCTGGTGGCTGAAGGAAGGCGACTCTGCGCGGGCGACTTATTTAGAAAGTCGGCGTGCCCTGAAGGAATACATGCCAGAGCTTATACCGCTCTACGATGATTTGTGTGATCTGGCAGGCGGTGGCGATCAGGCCGCACGCTTCTTAAGTTTCTACTGTCCCCCTCCGTATTTGTCTGGATGCAGTCAAGCGATCTGGCCAGGAGAAGAGCCTGTGCTGGTGCGCAACTACGACTATGACCCCAACGCCTTTGATAGCCTGATTCTGCGTACAGGTTGGCAGGGGCGGCAGGTGATCGGTACGTCAGACGGGTTGTGGGGGCTGGTTGACGGGATGAACGATGCCGGTCTTGCCATTTCGTTGACATTTGGCGGTCGCCGTGTCGTTGGCAACGGCTTCGGCGTACCGCTGATCCTGCGCTATGTCCTGCAAACCTGCACCACGGCGGAAGAGGCTGGAGCGGTGTTGTCCCGCGTTCCGACCCATATGAGTTATAATGTTACGGTATTGGATGCCAAACGCCACTATTTGACGGCCATGATGGCCCCTGATCGGCCTGCAATAATCACACATGCCGCCGTTGCGACGAACCATCAGCAGAATGTTGAATGGGTCAGCCATGCGCGGTTTACGGCGACGGTTGAGAGGGAACGTTACTTGCTGCAACGTCTCACCTTGCACCGCGACCCCGAAGAAAAATTCGTCGGCGCTTTTTTGCGACCCCCCCTTTATTCTACCGCATTTGATGCAGGTTTTGGCACAATCTACACGGCGGTCTATCGACCTCGATTGGGTGAAATGCAAATTCGCTGGCCGGGTACGACGTGGGCACAAAGCTTTGACCATTTTCAAGAGGGCGGACGCCAAGTACAAATTCCCGGCGCGGCATAGGGGAAAACGGCGGAGTCAGAGGAGACTGACCTGAGCGTTTTTGGTGGAACCAGTTTGGCCCATTGTTTGCTTCAGAAATCCGCCGACGGCACGGACCACAACTAAGTGCTTTTTCCAATTGGCAGTGGCACATGAAGGAATTTTTTTAAGGGTAATCGGCGCGCGGCCCTATCTTTGGCGCGCCGTTGATTACGAGGCTGAGGTTTTAGAAAGCTACGTCACCGCCGCTCTTAGAGAATAACGCCTGCTTGGCGTGGTAAATCACAGTCCTAGTAGAGACGAGTTCGAATTTGTCTGATGGTGTGGACGGCTCCACCCGAACGGCATCGCAATGTGTCATGCTGGTGCTGTTACGACCCAACAGAGAGAAGGAGCCATCCACAATGGATATTACAACACTCGGAATTGATCCGTTGACCGGCAGGTGATTGCATAGCAATCGCTGAGAGGTTCACCAAGTCTGTTTTTCAACTTCACGGCATTGACACGAATGGCGTCGTGGTTTTGCAAAAGAAGTTGCGCCGTGGCGCTGTTCTGAATTTCCTATCGAAACTGGAACCCTGCCTGATTGGCATGGAGGCCTGTGCCACATCGCATTACTGGGCGCGGGAAATCGCGGCGCTTGGTCACGACGTGCGGATGATTCCTCCCGCTTATGTAAAGCCGTACGTCAAACGGCAAAAGAACGATGCAGCGGATGCGGAAGCCATCTGCGAGGCTGTCACGCGACCGAACATGCGCTTCGTGCCAGTGAAGACCGAGGAGCAGCAGGGTGTTCTTGTGCTGCACCGGTCTCGTG